>DATLQK010000030.1:0-21720 GCA_035535195.1 Gaiellaceae bacterium
AACCACCCGAGGGCGATCGCCGACATCCGCAACGAGGCAGGCCGGATCGTCGACAGCAACCTGCCGGTCCCCCGGCCTGCGTTGACGGCGAACACCGCGGCGCTCGTCACTTCCCTGCTGCAAGGCGTCGTGCGCGCGGGCACGGGCAAGCGCGCTTACCTGCCGAACCTACCCGTCGCGGGAAAGACCGGGACGACCGAGAACTACGGCGACGCGTGGTTCGTCGGCTACACGCCTCAGCTCGCCGTCGCCGTGTGGGTCGGCTATCCGAACAAGCTCCAGCCGATGCTGACCGAATACAAGGGCGACGCCGTCGCGGGCGGAACCTTCCCCGCGTTGATCTGGAAGACGTTCATGCAGCAGGCGCTCCCTTACATGAAGGCCGAGCCCGCCTACTTCGACTCGCCGAGTCTCCCCTACCCCGTCCCGGTCAGCGTCGTCCAGCGGCAGGGCAAGGTGATGATCGACAACGGCCTCTGCCGCGGGTCGCGCCACCTCTGGGTGTTCTCGGGCGAGGGACCGAAGAAGACCGCCGATTGCAAGCCGAACGAGGTCGAGGTGCCGCGCCTGATCGGCTCGACCCTGGACGACGCGAAGGAACGCCTCGCCGCGCAGCCGCTCCGGTACAACGTGATCTACAAGCCGGCCGCGAAGGGGCAGCGCCTCGACGTCGTGCTCGGCCAGATCCCGAAGCGAGGGACCTTGTCCGCCTACGGCAGGGTGATCCTCGTGCTCGCGAAGCCGCGCTTCGGAGTCGTGCCGAGGGTGGTCGGGATGCCGGTGGAAACGGCGATCCGGCGGCTCGAGCGGCTGAAGCTCCAGCCGGCCGTGGTCGGCGGCCTCGTTCGGGGCCGCGTCGTGCGGCAGCTCCCGCGTGGACGCATCGCCGCCGCCCCCGGCATGCCTATCCGCCTGGTCGTATCGGCCGACTGAGGAACCGCGAGCCGGCGAGCCCGTAGCGCCAGGGGCGGTCAGCGGCCTTCGTGACCCCCACCCTCGGGCCGACCGCGAGCTCCGGCTCCTCCTCCCGTGGGAGCAGCTCGAACGGCGGTCGATCGAGCGGGAGCCCGTCGTGCTCGCAGGTGATCCCGAGTGCCTGGCAGACGCGGCCCGGCCCCGAGGCCAGCAGCCTGCGGTCCTCGACGCCGCGGCGGCGGATCATCTCCCCCGCCCCGTGCGTCGGCTCGAGCGCCCGGACCAGCACGGCGCTCGCGACCCCCTCGGGCTCGCACACGAAGTTGAGACACCAGTGGATCCCGTAGGAGCGGTAGACGTAAGCGTGCCCCGCCGGCCCGAACATCGAGCGGTTTCGCTCGCTCGGGCCGCGGAATCCGTGCGCGGCCGGATCCTCGTGGTCGTAGGCTTCGACCTCGACGATCGGCCCGCCGACGCCGTCGACGAGCAGCGTCACGCCGATCAGGCCCGGCGCGACCTCGTGGACCGAGCGGTCGAAGAAGTCGCGGCCGAGGGTCATTCCTGCTGCGGCCTGCGCGCGTCGTAGCGCCCGAAGGCCGGGAGCAGGAGCGCGATCACGAACGTGCCGGCGACGGTGAGGACGCCACCCGAGACGATCGACGTCCGCACGCTCGCCAGCGAGGCGACGATCCCGGCCTCCAGGTTGCCGAGCTCCGGCGCTCCCGCGACCTGCGCGAGCTCGATCCCGGAGAGGCGTCCCCGCATGGCGTCGGGCGTCGCGGCGAGGAGGATGTTCCCCCGGAGGACGGCGCTGACGAAGTCGGCTGCGCCGGCGACGGCGAGGAAGGCGACCGCCATCCAGATCGAGTCGGCGAGGCCGACGAAGATGATCGCGACGCCCCAAGCGGCGGCAGCAACGAGGACACCGAGGCCCTGGCGGCGGACGGTCATCATCCAGCCCGACGTCACGGACGCAGCGAGCGCCCCGGCCGACGTCCCCGAGTAGAGCAGCCCGAGCGCGCCCGGGCCGCCGCCGAGGTTGTCGGCGAGCGCCGGGAAGAGCGAGCGCGGCATGCCGAAGATCATCGCGTTCGTGTCGACGAGGAAGATCCCGAGCAGCGCCTTGCGCTTCTTGATCAGGCGGAAACCGTCGAGGATCGATTGGAGGCTCGGCCGGTCGGCGTCGGGTGCAGGCGGGACGGCGGGAAGCAGCCAGATCGCGATCAGCGAGGCGCCGAAGGTGCCGATGTCGATCGCGAAGGCGCCGGACAGCCCCACGATCCCGATCAGGACACCCGCCAGCGACGGGCCCACGACACGGGCGAGCGTGGAGACGACGTCCTCGACGGCGATCGCCGGGAGCAGCAGGTCGTCGCCGACGAGGCGCGGCGTGAGAGCGTTCCGCGCGGGCCGCTGGAAGCCGTATGCCGCAGTCCCCAGTGCCTCGGCGGCGAACAGGAACCAGACGGCCGGATTCGGCAGCAGCGCGTTCACGAGCAGGCCGCCGGTGACGAGCAGCAGCGCGACGTCCGAGATCAGCAGCATCCGCCGACGGTCGACGGCGTCGGCGAGGGCGCCGCCGTAGATCGGGACGATCAGGAGCGGGACGAGCGCGGCCAGGCCGAGGAGGCCGACATAGAGCGTGGAGCCCGTGAGCTCGTAGAGCTGGAACGGGATCGCGACCGTCGTGATCTGGCTGCCGATCGCGGAGATGCCCGTACCGAACCAGAGACGGCGGAAGTCGCGCGAGGCGCGCAGCGGGCGGATGTCCACCGTGACCTTCGAGAGCAGGCCGCGTTCCGGCGGCTCCGGGCGGCCGTAGTCCGTCACTCAGGGCCGGTCAGAAGAGCTTGCTGTCGTCGTCCTGCGGCGAGGCCGTCGACTCGAGCAGCCGGCGCGACCGGCGGCCGAGGTCGGCGAGGTCGACGCGGCCGCTCTCGACGCCGGCTGAGATCCGCTGGGCGAGGTCGATCGCCTGGTCGATGAGCTGGGTGTGCGCGGCGGCCTCTTGGCCCATCTCGCGGAGGATCGTGTGCTCGGTGCGGCCGGCGATGATCGGGTCAGGCACGCCCTCGATCCAGACCCGCGTACGGCGGCCGCCGCCACGCTCGTCGCCGGTCAGCGGCTCCAGTGCGTAGATCTTGTCGGCCCGGGCGTACTTCCCGAAGCCGAGGAAGACCATCCGGTTCGCGCCGTTTGCCACCGCGCGATTATGACGGCGTCGGGTCGGGCTCCGGTTCCGGCTCCGGCTCCGGCGCGCGCGGCGCCAGGGTCCGCCAGGCGGTGAAGATCGCCAGGCCGGCCCAGAGGAGGTCGATCCAGTCGAAGACGAAGTCCAGGTCGTCCTTGAAGTCGGCGAATGTGTCCCGCGAGACGAGGGGGATGTCGACCGCGCCGTCCGTCTGCTCGGCGACGAAGTCCTGCAGCGTCCAGACGTAGGACAGGTACTTGCCGAGCAGGATCCCCAGGAGCGAGAGCACGATCGCGACCAGCTGGAACGGCAGACCGCGCCGCTGCCCGGCCCCGAGCAGGATCGCCATCGAGACGAGGAAGCCGATCGCCCAGGCGACGACGCCGATCTCGTAGTCGCTCCACTTCACGATCAGGGCCCAGGCGACCCCGCCTGCTGCCGCGGCGACCACCCCGGCGCCGATCGCCCGGAAGTAGATCGCCTGCCGGCCGTCGAGGATCACGTTCCAAGGACCGTCTCGAGCGTCTCGACGACGTACTCCTGGTCGGCGGGATCGATCGCCGGGAAGAACGGCAGGGCGAGCGTCCGGCTCGAGATCTCCTCGGCGACGGGACAGTGCCCCTCGGAGAACCCGTAGCGCTCGCGCATGTACGCCAGCAGGTGGATGACCGGGACGTACTCGGCCACGTCGACGCCGCGCTCGCGCATCTCCACCATCACGCGCGCCCGGTCGACCGCCGGGTCGAGCTGGGCGACGTAGACGAACCACGAGCGCATATGCAGGTCGTCGTCCGCCGGCGCCAGGGTCACGCCGTCGATTCGCTCGAGCAGGCGGTTGTACCGCTCGGCCGCCGCGCGCCGGAGCTCGAGCATCCGGTCCAGCTTCGCGAGCTGCGCCAGCCCCACGGCCGCCTGGAGGTCGGTCCACCGGTAGTTGAAGCCGAGCCGCACGTGGTTGAACCAGCCGCCGCCCTCATACGAGCGGCCCTGGTTGCGCAGGCTGCAGAGCAGCTTCCACTGCTCCTCGTCGTGGGTCGTGACCACCCCGCCCTCGCCGGTCGCAATCTGCTTGTTCGGATAGAAGCCGAAGACGCACGGCGGGCCGTGCGAGCCGATCGGCCGGCCACTGTACTCGGCGCCGAGCGCCTCGGCGGAGTCCTCGATCAGCGTGATCCCGCGCCGCTCGCACAGGTCCCGGAGCGGCGCGATCTCGCAGGGATAGCCGAACATGTCGACGGCCACGACCGCCTTCGTGCGCTCGGTGATCGCCGCGTCCACGGCGTCCACATCCAGGTTCCACGTGGCCCGGTCGACGTCGGCGAAGACGGGCGTCGCGCCCTCATAGAGGAAGCAGTTCGCCGAGGCCGCAAAGGAGAGCGGTGACGTGATCACCTCGTCGCCGGGGCCAATGCCCGCGACGTGGACGAGCAGGTGCAGCCCGGCCGTGCCGCTCGAGACCGCCGCCGCGTACGGCGCGCCGACGCGGTTGGCGATCGCCTCCTCGAAGCGGTCGATCGTCGGCCCGAGCGAGAGCCGTCCGGACCGCAGCACCTCGAGGACGAGCTCCTCCTCCTTTTCGTCCAGGAACGGCTTTGCGAGTGGGATCCGCCGCGTCGCGGCTTCGCTCACGCCTGGGCCGGCGTCGGCGAGGGGATCGTCGTGTAGTCGAGCCAGTGCGACCACCGCTCGCCACCACCGCGCACCGTGTCGAGGTACGCCTTCTGCAGCTCGAGCGTGATCTCGCCGGGAGGCCCGATCTCCTGGTCGTCGACCGAGCGGATCGGCGTGACCTCCGCGGCGGTGCCGCACATGAAGACCTCGTCGGCGAGGTAGAGATCGGTGCGGATCAGGTTCCGCTCCTCGACCGTGTGCCCGAGATCCTGTGCGATCTCGATGATCGTCTCGCGCGTGATCCCCGGCAGGATCGAGGTCGAGAGCGGCGGTGTGTAGATCGCGCCGTTCTTGATCACGAACACGTTCTCGCCGGACCCGTCCGCGATGTAGCCGTCGTCCGTGAGGAGGATCGCCTCCTGGTACCCCGCGCGGTTCGCCTCGGTCACCGCGAGCATCGAGTTCAGGTAGATGCCGGTCGCCTTTGCTGCATGCGGGATCGTGTTCGCGCCCACGCGCTTCCAGCTGGAGATCTTCGCGCGGATCCCGTTCTTCATCCCCTCGTCGCCGAGGTAGGCGCCCCAGGGCCAGCTCATGATCACGACCTCGACGGGGTTCCCCTCGGTGGAGACGCCGAGCTCGCCGTAGCCGTAGAAGGCGATCGGCCGGAGGTAGCACTCCGGGAGCCCGTTGACGCCGATCAGCTCGAGACACGCCTCACGCAGCTCGCCGACGGTGTACGGCAGGTCCATGTAGAGGAGGCGCGCGGAGGCCTCGAGCCGCTTGAGGTGATCCTGGAGCCGGAAGACGGCCGGGCCCTGCGGAGTCTCGTAGCAGCGAATGCCCTCGAAGACGCCGGTGCCGTAATGGAGGCCGTGTGAGCCGACGTGGATCTTGGCGTCCGCCCAATCCACGAGCCCCCCGCTCATCCAGATCTTCTCGGTCTCGCGCATTTTTCTCCGCAGCCCTCCTAACGGATGTTATGTGGCCTCTGCGACGGCGTCCACGGGCTCGGCCTTCGCGAGCCGCACCAGATCGGACGGCGAAAGCGTAGCCACATGGTGCGGCGAGCCCGCCCCGATCCAGACCCTGTCGTGGACGAGTACCTGCCGGTCGACGAGCACGCGCTCGACCTTCGGCAGCGGAAACGGCGCGACCGCGCCGGGCTCGAATCCCGTCACCGCCCGCACGCGGTCCGGCCCCGCGACCTTCGCCTTGCGGGCGCCGGCGGCCCGTGCGACCTTGCGCGAATCCGCACGGCGGTCGCCTGGGATCATCACGACGAGCGGCCGGCCGTCGGCGTCGAACACGAGCGACTTCACGATCTGCGCGAGCTTGGACCCCACGGCCCGGGCTGCGTCCTCGGCAGTCAGCGTCCCAGCGCCGAACTCCTCGATCCGCGCCTCCACCCCACCCTCGCGAAGGAACGCCGCGACGCGCTCGACGTCCTCCGGCCAGCTCGCCTGCATCGCCGGAAGCGTATCCAGCGAAACCTTCCGAACTGCTCATCCGTTAAGGCACCGATGGTTGAACTCAGTCAAGAACAAGCGCGCATCGCCCGGACCGAATCTGTGTTCAGGCACGTGAACGAGCGCATCGCCGAGATGGCGGAGCGGTTCGGCTCCGAGGAGACCGAATTCGTCTGCGAATGCGCTGCCGCGGACTGCAACCACCGCGTCGAGGTGCCGCTCGAGAAGTACGACGAGGTGCGTCAGGACGCGACGAAGTTCGTCGTCACGGACGGTCACGAGGTGCCGGCGCACGAGAAGATCGTCGAGCGCCATGCCCCGTACCTGGTGGTGCGGAAGTTCGGGCGTGCGCTGAAGGCCGCGGTCCGCCGCACGGACCCGCGCGCCGAAACCGCCTAGAGAATCGTCCGGCGCCGGTACTCGCCGTACTCGGGAAAGCGCGCTTCGAGGTGGCGCTCCTCGACGCGCGCCTTGAAGAACCAGAAGACGGCGACGAGCGCCGTGAGCGCGAGCGCGTACACCGAGAAGACGAGCGAGAGGCCGGCCAGGAACAGCGTCCCGCCGACGTAGATCGGATGCCGGAGGTAGCGGAACGGCCCGGTCTGGACGAGGTGCGCGCGGCGAGGCGGCCGCGGGAACGGCGAGAGCGAGTCGCGCATCGTCCGCGCCGCCCACACCGCGAGCACGAGGCCGACGGCCGCGACGATCCAGCCGAGGGGCGTGACGCCGTCGCCAAAGAAGAGGCTGGCGAAGATGAGCGCGAGGAGGACGAACTGGGCGACGACCCAGCCGGTGCCCCGACTAGGCGAGCGAGATGAACCGGGCGTCGTCGAAGCCCTCGGCCCTCACTCGCTCGACGAGATCCTCCGGCGCCCGGCTGTCCACCGACAGCGCCATCAGGGCCTTGCCGCCGCGGCGGGTGCGGGAAACCGCCATGTTCGCGATGTTGACGCCGGCCTCTCCAAAGAGCGTCCCGACCCGGCCGATCACGCCCGGGATGTCGTCGTAGCGGAAGAAGACGAGCAGCGGCGCGAGCTCCATCTCGAGCTCGAACCCGAGGGCGCTCACCAGCCATTGGCGGTTGTCGCGGCCGATCGTCGTTCCGGAGACGCGCACGTCGCCGACCTCGACACGCACGAGGTTGGTGAAGTCGCGGCAGGTCCGGCGGCGCTGCTCGACGACCTCGATCCCGAGCTCCTCCGCGAAGACGGGTGCGTTGACGTAGTTGACCGGCTGTTCGAAGCGGCCCTCGAAGACGCCGTTCAGGGCGGCCGCCGTCAGCAGGCGTGTGTCGTAGTCGGCGAGGTTTCCGTAGAACGTGACCTCGATGTGCTCTGCGCGGCCGCCCGCGAGCTCCATCGCGAGCCGTCCGAGCTTCGCGGCGAGCGGCACGTACGGGCCGAGCACCTCGAGATCCTCCGGGCGGATCGAGGGGATGTTGACGGCGTTCGAGACGAGCTCGCCCGCCAGCGCGGCCGCGACCTGCTCGGCGACGATCATCCCCGCCCGGTCCTGCGCCTCCTCGGTCGAGGCGGCCAGGTGCGGCGTGACGACCACGTTGTCGAGCTCGAGCAGTGGCCCCGCGTACGGCTCGTCGGAGAACACGTCGAGCGCGGCGCCGGCGAGCTTGCCGGAGCGGAGCGAGTCGACCAGCGCGCCCTCGTCGATCAGCTCGCCGCGGGCGGCGTTGACGACTCGCGCGCCGTCGGGCATGCGCGCGATCGCCTTCGCGTTCAGGAACCCCTTCGTCTCCGGTGTTAGCGGGAGGTGAAGCGTGAGGAATTCCGCGACGTCGAGCACGTCGTCGGCGGTCTCGGCCTTCTCCGCGCCCAGCTCGCGGAACCGGTCGCGCGAGACGAACGGGTCGTAGGCGACGACGCGCATGCCGAGGCCGATCGCGCGCCGGGCGACCTGCTGTCCGATCCGGCCGAAGCCGAGGACGCCCAGCGTCTTGCCCTCCAGCTCGATCCCTCCGTGCGCGGAGCGCTCCCAGCGTCCCTCCTTCAGTGCGGCATGCGCCTGCGGGATGTTCCGGACGAGCGCCACGAGGAGCCCGATCGCATGCTCGGCGGCCGAGACGACGGTGGATTCCGGCGCGTTCGCGACGACGATCCCGCGCCGGGTCGCGGCCTCGACGTCGACGTTGTCGACGCCCACTCCCGCGCGCCCGATCACCTTCAGGCGGTCGGCGCGCTCGATCAGATCGCCGGTGAGCTGCGTCCCGGAACGGATCACGATCGCGTCGTAGTCGCCGATCCGTTCCTCGAGCGGGAGCTTGCCGTTCACGTCCACGTCGAACCGCTCCCGCAGAAGCTCGATCCCGGCCTCGGCGATCGGCTCGCGGACGAGGACGCGCGGCTTGTCAGTCATTTGACGGTGACCTGGGCCGTCGCTGGTGGTGCGAGGCCGGAGGGCACAGTGTTGCCAACACGGGCCTGGAGAGCCTCGCGCCGCCCAGCGGCGGCAGGCAGCGGCGGAGCCGGGCTACGCCCGGCGGGAGCCGTTGCCGGCCAGGGCGCCGTCACACTCGCGTGTGTTCGAACGCTTCCAGCGCCGCGGTGATGGCGACGCCGCGCTCGATGTCGGCGCCCAGCTCGGCGAGGACGAGCTCGACGCCGGCGAGGGCCGTCGTGATGTCGAAGACGTCGTAGTAGCCGATGTGGCCGATGCGGAAGATCTTCCCCTTGAGCGGGCCCTGGCCAGGCGCAAGCACGATGCCGTGGCGGTCGCGCAGGGTCTGGACGAGCTCGCCTGAGTCGATCCCGTCGGGGGCGTTGATCGCGGTGACGACGGCGGAGCGGTCGTCGTCCGGGGAGAAGAGCTCCAGCCCCATCGCCTTGACCCCGGCGCGGCAGGCCCGGCCGAGACGAGCATGGCGCTCGAACGCAGCCTCGAGCCCCTCCTCGAGCAGAAGGCCGAGCGCCACCTCGAGGCCGACCACCACCGAGACGGCCGGCGTGAAGGCGGGATCGAACTGGTTCTGCCGGTCGCGGGTCTGCGTCCAGTCGAAGTAGTAGCGCGAGGCCGCGCCTCGCTCCACCGCTGCCCATGCGTCGGCCGAGACCGAGACGGTCGCGAGGCCCGGCGGCGTCATCAGCGCCTTCTGCGAGCCCGAAATCACGGCGTCGAGCCCCCAGGCGTCGGTCTCGACCGGCACGGCGCCGAGGCTGGAGACCGCGTCGACGACGACGAGCGCGCCGGCGTCCTTGGCGACCGCGGCGAGCGCCTGCACGTCGGCGACGACGCCCGTCGACGTCTCCGAGTGGGTCGCGAAGACGACCTTCGCGCCGCCCAGCTCGCCGAGGCGCGACGCCAGATCCTCCGGCAGCGGCGCCTCGCCCCAGTCGTAGGCGACGGCGTCGACCTCGCAGCCGAAGTTCCGGGCCATTTCGATCCAGCGCTCGCCGAAGTGCCCGGCCGAGACGACGACGGCTCGGTCGCCGGGTCTCGTCAGGTTCGAGATCGCCGACTCCATGCCGCCGGTTCCCGACGCCGTGTAGACGAGGACGTCGCCGTCGGTGCGGTAGACCTCGTGTAAGCGGTCGAGGCAGCGCTCGAAGATCGCGCGGAAATCGGAGCTGCGGTGGTGGAGGATCGGGCGGCTCACCGCTTCGAGCACCTCCGGCGGCACCGGCGTCGGCCCCGGGGTGAAGAGGTACCGCTTCTCCGCCACTGCCTCGGAGGCTAGCGCCTGGTGCTCCTTCAAGTGATGCCGCCGAGTCTCTGGGTCGTGAGCACCAAGCCAGGGTGTGCACTCCGACGAGTCCAGGCTAATCAGCCTGAGCGAGGAGGAGGGCGCAGCCTGGCGCCGCGTGATCACGGGCCAGAGTCCGGCATGCATTGCCTGGAGGGGCACTAGGGTCGATGGCGTGGAAACGCTGACCGCGTTCGGGGCCGCGCTGCTCGCGCTCCGGCTCTCCGGACTGCTCTTCGGCCGCTGGCGGGCACGGCGGGCGCCGGAGCTCGCCGCCTGGGGCGCGTCGCTCCTCTGCTACGCGGCGGCGTCGGGCGCGCTCGCCTACGGCGCGGCGGCCGGCTGGAACGACGACGCGTTCCGCGTCTATTACCTCTTCGGCGGCCTCCTGACCGCTCCGCTGCTCGGTGCGGGGTCGCTGCTGCTCGAGCGAAGGCGGTGGGTCGTGCCCGTCGTGCTCCTCTACGTCGGGCTCGCCGTCGGCGTGATGCTCTCGGAGCCGCTGACGGCGCAGGTCGCGGGAGACGCGATTCCGAAGGCGCAAGAGCACCTCGACTACGTGCCGGCCCGGGTGCTCGCCATCGTCGCGAACGTCGCGGGCACGTTTGCGGTCGTCTTCGTGGCAATCCGCTCGATCCGGCGCCGACCGCTCGGAATGGGGCTGATTCTGGCCGGTGTCGCCGTTGCCGCCCTGGGCAGCGCGCTCGCCGGTCTGGGAACGGCTCAAACAGCGGCTTTCTCAGCGCTTGGTGTGGTTTTTCTTTACGGAGGTTTTACGGTTTCCAGCGGAAAATCGCGGCGCATGTTGCCTTCGTAGACGCGGTCCTCTGATAAGAAGTGCCGGCGCAAGGGCGTCGGACACGCCCGGAAGCGGATAAACGGAGCCTCGGGGCTCAGGAAGCGCGGACTGCGGCACCGCTCCCGCGCTTTGGGCCCAGGCGCTGAACCAAGGGGGAGAACCTCGTGCGTCACGTCATCCGGGCGGCTGTCGTCGCGGCCGCGCTCATAGGGCTTTTCGCCGCCGCCGAGCCGACGGCCGACGCCGGTTCGCAGACCCGCGCGATGCCCGACGGCACGAAGATCGTCCGGAAGATCCGTCGCTACCAGCGGGCGACGTGGCGCTGGCAGCGCCTGATGGGTGTCCCGAAGACACCGAGCCGCGCCCGCTTTCTCCAAACACGGGATTTCGAGTACCGCGTGCACGTGATGCACCAGTGGCGCCGCCGCGCGATCCGCGCGAGAGCCCGCGCGCACAACCCGCCGCATGAGCTCGCCTGGCGCTGCATCCAGCGCTACGAGGGAGCGTGGAAGGACGAGTCGGATCCGTACTGGGGCGGGCTGCAGATGGACCGCTCATTCATGCGGCACTACGCGCCGCGCCACCTCCTGCGGCGTGGCTGGGCGAACCGCTGGTCGCCGATCGAGCAGATGTGGGTCGCGGAGCGGGCGCTCCGCGCCGGCCGGAGCTTCTACCCATGGCCGCACACCGCTCGGATCTGCGGCCTGCTCTAGGTAGTCTGCGCGGCCGATGGGACGCGGAGACAGACCGAGGGTGCGGTGGGCGCGCGACCGCCAGCGGAAGAAGAAGGCCCGCCTGAAGGCAGCCAACTCGCCGCAGGAGCAGCCGAAGGCTGCAGCGCCGCGCCGGCGCCGCTCCACGAAGTCCTCTAGCTCGAGCTGAGCTTCGCCCGCACGAGCTCGCTCACGACCCGCGGGTCGGCCTTGCCACGGGTCTCCTTCATCACCTGGCCGACGAAGAAGCCGAGCAGGCCCTCCTTGCCGCCGCGGTAGGCCTCGACCTGACCCGGATTGGCGGCCAGGATCCGCTCGACGATCGGCTCGAGCTCCGAGGTGTCGGCGACCATTCCGTCGCCGAGGTACCGCTCGGCCGAGAAGCCGGGGTCGCCGCTCGCCGCGAGCGCCTCGAGGAACCGGTCGCGCGGGATCTGCGAGCGCGCCTCGATCAGCTTCGCGAGCTCTCCGGCGTTCGCGGCCGCGGGATCGACGCCTGATGCTGCGAACTGGTTCATGAGTACGTTCGCGACGCCGCGCCGATTCTCCCCGGGGACCGCCTCGTAGAGCCGGTCGCGCCCGCTCGTGACGAGGTCGGTCGCGAGCTCGTGATCGAGGTCGGCGGCCAACCGGCTGATCCGCGCCCCCGGCGACTCCGGCAGCTCGCCGCGAAGCTGCTCGACGAGCTCCCGGGACGGCTCGATCGGAACGAGGTCCGGCTCGGGCAGGTAGCGGTAGTCCTGCGCCTCCTCCTTCGAGCGCAGCGGCGGCGCCGACTCGGCACCCGGATCGAAGTGCAGCGTCTCCTGCTCGACCTCGCCGCCCGCCTCGTAGACCGAGATCTGCCGCTCGACCTCCCGCTGGATCGCCTTCGCCGCGAACGCAAACGAGTTCAGGTTCTTGAGCTCGGTTCGGGTCCGCAGCTCGTCCGAGCCCTCCGGTCGCACCGAGACGTTCACGTCGAACCGCAGCGAGCCCTTCTCCATCTCGGCGTCGGAGATGCCGAGCTCCACGATCGTCTGCCGGAGCAGCTGGAGGAACCGCCGCGCCTCGTCGGCCGAGTGAAGATCCGGCTGCGTGACGATCTCGACGAGCGGCGTCCCGGCGCGGTTGAAGTCGACGAGCGTCGCTGTCGCTCCCCCGATCCGTCCCGCCGCGCTGCCGAGGTGCACGTTCTTCGCCGCGTCCTCCTCGAGGTGTGCGCGGACGATCCCCACCGCACCGTCGCCGTCCGGCCCCGGCACGACCAGCCGGCCGTTCAGGCAGAGCGGCTCGTCGTACTGGGAGATCTGGTAGCCCTTCGGGTTGTCCGGATAGAAGTAGTTCTTCCGGTGGAAGACGGCGTGCTCGGCGATCTCGCACTCGAGCGCGAGACCGAGCTTGATCGTCCACTCGATCGCCTTCTCGTTCGGCACCGGGAGCGTCCCCGGATGCGCGAGGCAGACGGGACACGTCTGCGAGTTCTCCGGCTCGAAGTAGGCGACCTCGCAGCGGCAGAACATCTTCGTCCGCGTCTTCAGGTGGATGTGGATCTCCAGCCCGATCACCGATTCCCACCTCACGTCCCTGGCCGCTTGAGGAAAGCTCATGCGAGCCTCGCGGGGACGTAGTCGAAGCCGATCGCACGCTCCAGCGCGTGCCCCACGTGGAAGAGCATGTTCTCGGCGAACTGCGGCCCGATCAGCTGGAAGCCCGCCGGGAGGCCGTCCGACAAACCCGACGGGATCGACAGCCCCGGGAGCCCGGCCATGTTGGACGGGATCGTCAGCACGTCCGAGAGGTACATCGCGAGCGGGTTCTCGGCCTTCTCGCCGATCTTGAACGCCACCGTCGGCGAGGTCGGCGAGACGAGAACGTCGAAGTCGCGGAAGGCGGCGGCGTGCTCCTGCGCGATCACGGTCCTCACCTTCTGGGCCTGCCCGTAGTAGGCCTCGTAGTAGCCGGCCGACAGCGCGTACGTTCCGAGCATGATCCGCCGCTTGGGCTCGTCACCGAACCCGGCGTCGCGTGTCCTGTCGTACATCTCGCGGACGCCGGCGCCGGGGACGCGCAGGCCGTAGCGCACGCCGTCGTAGCGCGCGAGGTTCGACGACGCCTCCGACGGCGCCACGAGGTAGTAGCAGGCGAGCCCGTACTCGACCGACCTCGGCAGGGTCGTCTCCCCCACCTCCGCGCCGAGCTCGCGGCAGAGCTCGATCGTCCGCTCCGTCAGCTCCTTTACGCCCCGTTCGATCCCCTCGGCCTCGTTCAGCTCGCGCGGCACGCCGATGCGGACGCCGTTCAGGTCCTCGCGCTCGGGGAGCTCGACCGGCTGGGGAAGCTCGACGGTGGTCGTGTCAGCGGGATCGCGCCCCGCCACGACCCTGTAGAGAAGGGCGTTGTCCCGAACCGTCTTGGTCATCGGTCCGATCTGGTCGAGGCTCGAGGCGAAGGCGACGATGCCGGAGCGCGAGACCGTGCCGTAGGTCGGCCGGAGCCCGACGATCCCGCAGAGCGAGGCAGGCTGCTTGACCGAGCCGCCGGTGTCGGAGCCGAGCGCCCAGGGCGCGAGGCCCGCGGCGACCGCGGCGGCCGAGCCGCCCGACGAGCCGCCGGGCACGCACTCGGGATCCCACGGGTTGCGGGTCGGCCCGAACGCCGAGTTCTCCGTGGACGACCCCATGGCGAACTCGTCCATGTTCGTCTTGCCGAGGAGCGACATCCCGGCCTCGCGGCAACGGGTCGCGACGGTCGCGTCGGCGACGGGGACGTAGCCGGAGAGGATCTTCGAGCCGGCGGTCGTCTCCACGCCGCGGGTGGAGATCAGGTCCTTGAACGCGATCGGGACGCCCTCGCCGTCCGCCTCCTCGACGGTACGTAGGTACGCGTTCAGCTCGCCGTCACGCTCGGCGATCGCGTCGAGGTAGGCGCGGTGCAGCTCGGCCGCAGAGAGCTCCTTCCGCTCGAGCAGCGCGGCGGCCTCCTCGGCCGTCAGGCGCAGCGTGTCGACCGTCATGCCGGCGGCACCTTGAAGAAGTTGCCCTCGCGATCCGGCGCGTTCGCCAGCGCTTCCTCGACCGGCAGCGACGGGCGCGGCTCGTCGTCGGCCCAGACGTTGACGAGGTCGAGCGGGTGCGCCGTCGGCTCGACGTCGGAGAGGTCGAGCTCGGAGACCTTGTCGACCGCGTCCAGGATCGCGCTCAGCTGCTCGGTAAAGCGCTCGACCTCCTGGTCGGTCAGCTCGAGCCGCGCCAGCCGCGCGACGTGCAGCACCTCATCTCGCGTGATCGCCATGGAAAAGATCCTCCCAAAACGAAACGCGGGCCTTGCGGCCCGCGTCTCGATTCGAAGCTTGTCGGGCCTTAGACCGGCTGGACGTTCGAGGCCTGCAGGCCCTTATCGCCCTGCACGACCTCGAACTGCACCCGCTGACCCTCGGTCAGCGAGCGGTAGCCCTCCGACTGGATCGCGGTGTGATGGACGAAGACGTCGTCGCCGTCCTCACGCTCGATGAATCCGTAGCCCTTCTCGTTCGAAAACCACTTCACGGTGCCCTCAGGCAATCGTTCCTCCTTCAAACAACGAACGACGGCCCGGGCACCGAGCCGCCGAACAACTTCACTAACGGGCGGGACCTTAGCAGCGTCTGGCGCGGGCGGCCTTGACCGTGTTCCGGAGCAGCGACGCGATCGTCATCGGACCGACGCCGCCCGGAACCGGCGTGATCAGGCCGGCGCGCTCGGCGACCGCGGGATCCACGTCGCCGCGAAGGCCTTCGTCGGTGCGGTTCATCCCGACGTCGACGACGGTCGCGCCCTCCTTGACCATCTCCGGGCTGATCAACCCGGCCTCGCCGACGGCGACGACGAGAACGTCGGCCTGTCGGGTCTCCGCCGCCAGGTCGGCGGTGCGGGAGTGGCAGATCGTGACGGTGGCATTTCGAGCCAGGAGCAGGAGCGCGACGGGTTTCCCGACGATGTTGCTGCGCCCGACCACCACGGCGTGCGCGCCCTCCAGTGGGACGCCGTATTCGTCGAGCAGCGTGATGATCCCGGTTGGCGTCCCGGCCACCAGGCCGTCGAGGCCGAGCCAGAGCCGGCCTGCGTTCAGCGGGTGGAAGCCGTCGACATCCTTCGCGGGGTCGACCGCCTCGATCGCCCGCTGCTCGTCGATCTGGTCCGGGAGCGGGAGCTGGAGGAGGATCCCGTCGACCTTGTCGTCAGCGTTCAGCTGCGTGATCAGGTCGAGGAGCTCCTCCTCGGTCGTCTCCTCCGCGAGGCGGTAGTCGCGCGCAAGGATCCCGACCTCCTTCGCCGCCTCCTGCTTGCGGCGGATGTAGATCTCGGAGGCCGGGTCGTCGCCGACGAGGATCGTCGTCAGCCCGACCTCGCCGAGCTGCTCGACCTCCTCGGCGACCTCGCGGCGGATCCGCTCAGCGAGCGCCTTTCCGTCCATCAGCTGGGCGGGCATGGACGGTGACAGTACTTATGGTTCCGGCCATGGAGCTCCGGCGCTGGCCGCGGAAGAACGACGAGCGTTCGATCAAGGCGCGCCAGGAGGCGCTCGACGGGCGCCTCGACCGGGAGGTCTTCGGCGACGACCTCACGCCCTGGGCGAAGGCGCAGGAGGCGCTGACGGGGCTGACCGTGATCCCGACGGCCGTGATTGGCCCGCTGACGATCTCGCTCGGCGACTACGAGCTCGAGGAGCCGGAGGGGACGCTCGTCGAGCGCGGGCGGTCGACGGATGAGGTCTTCGTGCCGCTCGCCCATACCGAGGGCTCGATGTCGGACTCGCTCTACCGTGGCGCCCGGGCGGCGACGGAGTCGGGCGGCTTCCGCACTGAGGTGCTGCGCGACCGGATCACGCGCGCGTCCTGCTTCATCTGCCGCTCGGCCGCGGAGGCCGCCGGGCTGGCGCGTTGGATCGAGGACCAGGCGCCCGCGACGCGGCGGTGGCTGGCGGAGAAGGACGAGTCCTGGGTGTCCCGGTTCGCGAAGCTCCGCGAGGTCGAGACGCACGTCGTCGGGCCGATGTGCCACGTGATGTGGGCGTTCACGACCGGGGACGCCGTCGGCGCGAACATGATGACCCGGAACGCCTACGCGCTGAACATGGGGTTCGTGATGGAGCACGCGCCGGTCAAGCCGGAGCGGGCCATGCTCGAGGGGAACATGGGCGGCGACAAGAAGCTCTCCCACCGCTACTTCGAGCGCGGCGGGCACGGCAAGACGGTGATCGCCGAGACGACGCTGACCGAGGACGCGGTGCGGCGGGTCCTGCGGACGACCGTCGAGGACCTGTTGGAGCTCTCGTGGGCGGGGACGCATGGAGCCGTCGCCTCGGGGATGTTGGGCGTCGCGTTCACGCCGGCGACGGCGATCGCCGCGATCTTCGCGGCGACCGGCCAGGACCTCGGCATGGTCGGGACGAGCTCGATGGCGCAGGGGACCGGCCGGAAGGTCGAGGGCGGGCTCAACGCCGCGATCCGCCTCCCGGGGCTCGAGGTCGCCACGGTGGGCGGCGGGACCACCCTGCCTTACGCGCGCTCCTGGCTCTCGTTGATGGACTGCGCCGGCCCGGGGAAGGTCTACCGCTTCGCGCAGATCGTGGCCGCGGCGACGCTGGCGTTGGAGATCTCGGCGTCGGCGGCCATGGCCACTTCGGGCTCGGAGAACTTCTTCAAGGCGCACTTCGAACGCGGCGGTCTCCGCTGAACCGGGACCAGGTCCCGTTAAGAAGCACCGGGGCCGTCCCGCATTTCTCCACGAGCCGCCGTCGTGCCGGACCGTTTACAGGACCAGGTCCGGCTCCAAAAGCGTGAACATTCCTCCACACCACGATCCGGCCTGCTGGGGATGTGGCGACAACCCCACGGGAATCCGGCTGCCGACTCCCGACCGCGAGGGACTGACCGAGTACGAGGCGACGTTCTCGTTTCGCGACGAGCACCAGGCCGGCCCCGGCTTCGCGCACGGAGGCCTCGTCGCGGCGGCGCTGGACGAGGCCTGCGGCCTGCTCGCGACCTGGTACCGGTTCCCCTCCGTCACCGCTCGCTTCGCGATCCGCTACCGCCGGCCGGTGCACATCAACCGGCCGCTGGCGGTCTCGGCCCGCCTCCGGGAGGACACCGGCCGCCGGATCGAGATCGGGGGCGAGCTGCGCGACGACACGAAGCTGCTCGCCACCGCGAGCGGATCGTTCGTCCACGTCTCGCTCGAACATTTCCTCGCCACGCCAGAAGGCCGCGCGGCCGGCGAGGCCTGGGCCGAGCGCCTCGGGCGCTAATCCCCGAACGGGCGGCTCGGCTTGACGCTCATCCGACCGGGCTCTACCCTGCGTCGCGGGTGCCGAAGCACCCCGAGCCCGCGAGGAAGGGAGGCGTCTTGAAAACAGAGCTTGACCGCCTTACGCCTCGCAGGGCGCTGCGCACCAACTAGTCGCTTCGTCCTGTGAGACGCATCTTCAACGTCCCTCGCAGGAAAGGAGCCAGCTTGCAGTTCCCCAATCTCGAGCGCGTCGGCTGGAACGACGACGTGGCTCGGAGCTACGACGAGCACACCGCCGCCGGCCTCGAGCCGGGGCGCGTCAGCGTGCAGCATCGAGGCGCCTGGGAGGTCGCCACCGAGACGGGTGAGCGAACGACCGAGATCACCGGCCGGCTACGCCACGACGCCGCGCCCGGCGAGCTCCCCGTCGTCGGCGACTGGGTCGCCCTGCGCGACGGACTGATCGAGGTCGTCCTCCCACGGACGAGCAAGTTCTCCCGGAAGACCCCGTGGACCGCGGTCGCGGAGCAGGTGCTCGTTGCAAACGTGGACGTCGCCTTCCTCGTCATGGGTCTGGACGAGCGCGACTTCAACGTGCGACGGCTCGAGCGTTACCTCACGACCGCCTGGGAGGGCGGCGCTGTCCCCGTGATCGTGCTGAACAAGCTCGACCTCGCAGCCGACCTCGAAGCGCAGCTCGCGGAGACCGAGACCGTTGCGTTCGGTGTGCCGATCCACGCGGTCAGCGCGCGGTCCGGCGAGGGGGTCGACGAGCTCCGCCGGCACCTCGCCGGGGGTCGGACCGTCGTCCTGCTCGGATCCTCGGGCGTCGGGAAGTCGTCGATCATCAACCGGCTCCTGGGTGAGGAGCGCTTCCCCACCGGCGATCTCCGCTCCGATGGCCGCGGCCGTCATACGACGAGCCACCGCGAGCTCGTGCCGGTGGAGACGGGCGGCGTGATCATCGACACGCCCGGGCTTCGCGAGCTCCAGCTCTGGGATGCGGACGAGGGCCTCGACAAGGCCTTCGCCGACATCGCCGACCTGATCGCGCAGTGCCGCTTCTCCAACTGCGCGCACGACACGGAGCCGGGCTGCGCGATCAAGGAGGCGCTCGCCGACGGCTCGCTGCCCGTGGACCGGTGGGAGAGCTACCTCAAGCTGCAGCGCGAGCTGGAGCGCCTCGAGCGCAAGCTCGACCCGAAGCTCCAGTCAGAGGAGCGGAAACGCTGGGTGGCTGTGACGAAGGCGCACCGGAAGCGCCGGAAGATCCTCGGCCACTAGCCTCAGGTGGCGAGGGCGATCCCGATCAGGATCGGGATGATGATCCAGGCACCCAACGTCAGGGCGAGCGAGACGACCACGAGCGTCCGCGTCTGATCCTTCGGCGGGTTGCCGCACCATCCGACGGCGTCCCACAGCGTCTTCGCCGGCCCTGCCGTCGCCAGCCGGATACGCCGCGAGGCCAGAGCGGCGCCGCGCAGGATGAACCACGACGCGACGAGTGCGACGAGCACGCCGGCGACCGCGAACGCCGTCGCCCACGCAGTCGATCCCAGGAGCCCGTTCGCACGGCCGAGCGCTGCGACGACGGGAATCAGCGCGCCGCCGATCAGGAAGGTCGGGACCGCTAGCTCCTTCGTCTTGAGCGCCTCGACCATCTGCTCGGCGTCGGTGCGCGCGCGGGTGAGCGCGAGGCGCTCTCGCGTCCCGATCGGCGACTGGATCTCCCGCATGACGTAGAGGTTCCGGATCTGCCGGACGAGGTTCCTGCTGTGGGAGACGACGAGGTACCGCGCCACGAGCCTCACGCCCCACTGGACGACGATGCGCAGCGGCCCGAGGTGCTGCCCCGCCCGCGTGCCGTGGTAGCCGTGGCGGGCAAGCGACTCGAGCGCCTCTGCCATGTTCCGGTGCGCCTGGGGAAAGAGCTCGACATGCGCCAACGGACGCGTCCGCGAGATCTCGTAGAGCATCTCCCGCTCACGCGGGCTCGTGACCTCGATCGAGTCGAGGAACCTCGCGATCTCGGCGTCGTCGCCCGAGAGCAGCTTCAGCCGCTCCAGTGGGTTGTCCTGTGGCGTCTGCGATGCCTCGGTCGCCATGCCCCGATCCTAAGGCCGTGATCGAGGTCCACCACCCTGACCAGCTGTGGTGGCCGGAAGCCGGTCTCCGCAAGCGCGACGCGATCGACTACTACCGGGCGATCGCGCCCACGCTGCTCCCCCACCTCCGGGACCGGCCGCTGATCCTGAAGCGGCACTACAACGGGCCGCGCAGGTCCTCGCGGACTCGGTCGAGGCGCTCCTCTGGCTCGTCGACTGGGGCTGCATCGACTTCCACGTCTGGACCTCTCGGATCGACCGCCCCGACCGCCCCGACTATCAGCTGTTCGACCTCGACCCGGCCGGTGTCGGCTTCGCCGAGGTCGCCGAGGCCGCAGGTCTCCTGCGGGAGGCGCTCGAGGCGCTCGGACTTCGGGGCGAAGACGACGGGCGGCGAGGGCGTCCACGTCCTTGTGCCGATCGAGCGCCGCCACTCGTACGACGAGGTGCGTGAGTTCATCCGGATGGTTGCCGGTGCGCTCGTCCGCGCCTCCGGGGGCCTCGTCACGGGCGAGCGCTCGCCCTCGAGACGACACGGCGTCTACGTGGACACGAAGATGAACGGTCACGGGCAGCAGGTCGTGGCGCCGTACTCCGTGCGCCCCCTGCCGGGGGCGCCTGTGGCCACACCGGTCGCGTGGGAGGAGCTCGAGCGCCTCGACCCGCGGGAGCTCACGATCCGGAGCATCCCGGAGCGCGTGATCCCGCTGGGCGACCTTCTCGCCGACGCGCCGGGCGGCCAACGCCTGCGATTCGGTCGAACACGCTTCGCGGGTGAGCGCACGCAACAGACCCAGACTGCAGCCATTACAGCTACTGCCGAACCCGCTTTTTTTGAGTCCGCCGCTACGCCCCGCGCAGGTGTAGAAAAATCCCTCCCCGGCTTCTGCGATTCCCGCGGATGTTTAGCGATCCTTTAGCGATGGAGAAAGGTCGCGACCCGTTAGCACGTCGCCTCCTATTCGTCGGGCTGGGCGTGCTAGCGCTCTGGACCCTCTGGGCCATCGTCTATGAGACGACTGGGCTCCCTGGGGTGAGCTACCTCATCTTCGGATTTGTCTCTGTGCCGACCGGCTTGATACTTCTCCTCGCAAGCGGAATTGCCTATCGGCGGGCGAGCGTCCACGGTTTCCGGAAGACCGACGCGCTGGGAGCAATCCTTGTCAGCGTCGTGATCGGCGTCTTGCCTTGGATCATGCTGCTGAATTTCGCGGACTACTCCTAGAGCTCACGATCGCCGGATGCCGATGCCGGCGACGCTCGATGGGGAGCTCGTCGCGTTCGGCGACGACGGCAAGCCGGATTTTCCCAGCGTCTGCGAGCGGATGCTGTACCGCTAGGCCCAGATCGGTCACGTTCGTTGTCTTCGACGTCCTCAGCCTCGACGGGACGCGAACGTCACGCGGCGTCCGTACCGTGAGCGCCGACGCATCCTCGAGGGACTCGATTTGCGAGCGGCGCAGTGGTTTGTGCCGGAGGTTTCGATGACGGCTTGGCGCTTTGGAGCGCGCGTCTGCGAGCACGAACTGGGCGGGCGGGCGACTTTAGTCCCGCCCGCCCAACGTAGCTTCAGCTCAGCGCGGGCACCGTCACTCCGCAGAAGTCGTCTGTGCGGCCGGTCGATTCCTTGACGACCTCGAAGGAGATCTCCGAATCGTCGGAGGGATCGGTCGGCGTGCCACCGTGATCCAATAGCAACTCGAAGCGGATCTGCCCCGGATTCCTACCGATCACCTCGCCGTCCGAGTTGTAGATCACGGCATTGCCGGTCGAGAGGATGAGGATCGTGAGCGTGCCGTCGCCGTTGTCCGTCAGCGCAGATCCTTGTCGATCGCGTTGACCGTGTTCACGACGAACTTGCCGTTGTCGACGTTCGTAAATGTCTCCGTGACCGAGACTCGCTGGGCGAAGTAGATAAGCCCATCGCGCCCGCGCGGCATGGCCTTGATCCTTATGTCCGCGATGAAATGGCTCT
>DATLQK010000031.1:0-5292 GCA_035535195.1 Gaiellaceae bacterium
GAGCCCGAGGTCGGCGAGGTAGCCCTGCTTGGCCTCGACGAGCGCCTCCCCGATCGGCAGGCCGTCGCGCAGCCCCTCGGCGAGCCGGACGTTCAGCGCTTCCGAGTACGCGACGGTCACGGTGTCGCCGTAGCCGTAGCCGAGGTTGCCGGCGTACGCGGCCGCACCCTTGCCCGCGAACGCCTGAGCCCAGTCCGCCGCGGCCGCCCCCGCCACGGAGGCGTCGCTCGCAGACAGGCCGGAGTGGCAGCCCATGCTGAACACGACGGCGCGCTCCAGCGAGGCGGGCAGGTCTGCTGCGGAGAAGAGGTCGGTGCTTGCGAAGACGCCGTCGCCGTCGGCGTCGCGCGCGGGTTGCAGGCGCCCGTGATCGGCGTGCCCGTTCATGCCGAATAGACCGGTGTTCGTCCCCAGGGCGTTCCGCAGGGTGAAGCGTGTCCAGAGGTCGCCGATCAGCGGCGGGGTCGTAGCCGGCTGTGGAGCACCGACGACGTCCGCGAAGGCGGCGGCCACGCCGTTCGCGCCGTCCTTCAGGAAGTCGTAACCGCTCGTCCTCGCACTCGACGGATCGAGAACGCCGCCGAAGGCGAGGAACCGATCGAGCGTCCCCGTGATCTGGGCAGCCGTCTCGACGAGCCGCCCGACCGCGAGCTGCGGCACGAACAGCTGACGCTGGAGGTACGGGATCGGATCCGTAGTCGCGTACGGGTCGTCGGAGAGGACCTTGTGCTCGAACAGCGCGCCGTAGAGATCGTCGGTGCGCGCGAACGTCGACGCGTAGTCGGCCTCGTTCGCGATCGTCGTCAGGTCGTCGAGCCGCGCGAACGGGAGCGCGGTATCGGCGCCGAGCAGCACCACGTGCCGCAGCGCCGGCCGCGCCGCGCGGATGTTGCGGAGGACGGTCGTGATCGCCGTGACCACGGCGTTGGCGCGCGCGGTGCTGCAGGGCTGCAGGTTCCACGCTATGTACGCGCTGCGCACGGCAGGGTCGTCCTGGAGCCGGACGAGCGCGCTCGGGTGACCGGTGTTCCGCAGCGCCGTCAGGTTCGTCGTCGAGAACCAGTCGAGCACTGACTGGCCGCCACCGGCCGCGAGCTGCGGCCCGTTGGCGAGGAAGAGCGTGTCAACGTCGGCCGGGATCGCCGCGAGGCTCACACCTGGGGCCGAGCCGAACGAGACGCCGGGGTAGCGCAGTTGGCACGTCGGCGCCAGGCGCGGCGCCTTGCTCTCGACCCGCAGCATGTACGGATCGACGCTCGACGCGCCGTTGTAGCCCGTCACCTGGACGACGTACTCGCCGGGCGCGCCGTCCGAGATCGCGACGACGGCCTCGTCCTCGGTCGTCCGGAACGCCGAGACGCCGAGCACCTGCCGGTCGAGCAGTGCCAGGTCGTCGAGCGTCTCAGCCGGAAGCGCGTCGGTGAGATGCGTGATCCCCGCGCCCGAGTCGCCGAGCACCGGCGTCTCCAGCGGCGGCGCGTCGCCGCCCGAAACGAGCGGGGTCGCACCCTGCCGGCCGTAGACGACCAGGTCGTAGTCCTCGGGCAGGTGGCTGAGGTGGATCGTCGTCCGCGTGCCCGTCGCCGGCACGGTGACGCGGTAGTAGTCCGTATCCGTGGCGCTCGTCAGGTGGGACACGTAGAGCCTGTCCGGCGCGAGGATCGGCGCAGTCGCGGGATCGTTGTTGGCGGGCTCGAACGCCTCCTGGACGTCGACGAACGCGGCGGGCGCCGCCACGGGGTCGTTGCCTGCAACCGTCACCGCAAGTGACGGGCTCGCGAGGCCGAGCGTCGCGCCGGGCTTCGTGTCGAAGTGGACGCGTTGGTTGCCGCCGACGGCGAACTGGGTGCGGAGCGTGTGCCGAGTGCCGCCGTCGGGGGTCCGCTCGACGCTCACGAGCTCGAGTGTGGTCGCAGCGCCCGGCGGGACAGATTCGATCCAAGGCGGGGTCCCGGCCGGAGTCCAACCGCGTGGCAGGTCGACCCTGAATGTCAGGGGCGAAGACGTGAAGCCGGAGATGGTCAGATCGGCGGCGAGGCTGACCACGTCGCTGCCGGTCGCCACCCGCGCCAGCTCCGGCTGCGCCAGGTCGATCCGCTCCCACTGGGCACCTGCTCGCAGAACCGCAGCGAGGAGGTCGTTCAGCGTGAAGTCGTTCGGGTTGGGGAGGCTCGCGACGAGGTCGGCCAGCGTTAGGTCGCTTGCGTCGGTGATCACAGCCACTGCGTGGGCGAGTGTGTACGCGTATTCGTCCGGAATGCTGTCGAGGACGTCGGAAAGGGTGAGCGACGCCAGCGCCGCCGGCGTGAGCGCCGCGATGAGATCGCTGATCGTCACCCCGGAGCGCAGGAACTGCCGGTGATCTCTCAGCGTGTCCGTTGAATCGTTGGGGCAGTCGGTGAACAGCGCGGCGCAAATCGCGATCGCGCTGAACTGGGTGTCGCCGAGAGGGGTGTCGCCGAGCGGAGTGTCGCCCAACGGCGTGTCACCCAAGGGCGTGTCGCCCAACGGCGTGTCGCCCAGCGGCGTGTCGCTCAGCGGCGCAGCACTGAAATCGGTGTCGCCGAGCGGTGTGTCGCCAAGTGGCGTATCGCCGAGCGGCGTGTCGCCCAACGGCGTGTCGCCCAACGGCGTGTCGCCCAACGGCGTGTCCCCGAGCGGCGTGTCGCCCAGCGGCGTGTCCCCGAGCGGCGTGTCGCCCAGCGGCGTGTCACCGAGCGGGGCGCCGCGGAGGCCCAGCGCGAGGATGCTGGTCGCGCTGCAGTTGGTGTTCGTGACTGTGCACCAGCGCTGCAGGTCGGGGTCGAGCTGTCCGTTCGAGAACGCTCCCTCGAGCTCCGCAAGCGTCACGCCGTTGCCGAGCGCGTACGCGATCGTCACCACGTCCCCGAGGGAGCTGCGTGAGAAGTCGAGGTCCGCGAGCGTGATGTCGTCGGTGCCCTGGCCGTCGAGCACGGCCGGCCGCGGCGTCAGCAGGAAGACCTCGCCGAGGCTCACGTTCTGCAGCGCCCGTGACGCGAGCGTCGTGTTCGCGAGCACGGCGGGCCAACCTCCCGCGCGAAGCAGCGGCAGCGACGAGAGCGGGACGGTGCGGAGCTCCGCAATCACGTTGGCCAGGCCGAGGCTCGTGTCGCCGAGCGGGGTGTCGCCGAGGGGCGTGTCACCGAGCGGCGTGTCTCCCAGCGGAGTGTCGCCGAGGGGCGTATCGCCGAGCGGCGACGAGGCCGTGTTGCTGGGCCGCGCGAGCAGCACGGACGCAGGCACGTCGGCGGTGGCGATCTGGGTGAACGCGCTCGGATCCGCCGGCGTCGCGTTGTAGGACGTCACATCGACAGAGGCGGCCTCGTAGGTGACGACGAGCTTCGGGCGCAGCGCAGGATCGGCGGCCTCACGCGAGTAGTACCGCGCCCAGTACGCCTTGTTGGCGCCGCCCGGGCAGCTTGCGCAGTTCGGGTTGTAGATCTCGACCGAGAGCAGGTCGTCGCCGTCTTGCTCGGCCGTGACGGCGGCGATCATGTCCGCACGGGCGGCGGCAAAGGTCTTCGTCCACTCACTGTTGGTCGGGAAGACCTTCGTCTGGTTGCCCGCGAAGTCGGTGCCGCACGAGCTCCGCCAGACGAAGTCGGCGCCGAGCGCACGGTTCGAGAGACGGATGTCGTTGCCGGTGGCATCCAACGGATTGCCAGGGGCCACCGTCCCGTCGGGCGGGCGGGTGTTCCACGTGACGCCGGCCTCCGTCCATGAGTCGTTCGAGAGGCGGATCACGTGGTGGTTGCCGTCACCGTCCTGGGCGTAGCCCGCCCGGGAGGTCAGCACGATCTTCGCATCGGCGATCTGCCCGGTCGGCAGGGTGGAGAGGTTGAAGCGAAGCAGGCCGTAAGCGGGGGCGCTGTGGGGCACGCACGACGCGCTGAAGCCGCCGTAGGTGTCGAAATGGTCGGCTGAGCCGAACGTCGCGTCCGGCTGCGTACCGGAGACGTAGGTGTCTGCCACCGGCTCGAGCGTCACGACCGTCTCGGTCGAGCCGGCCGCGACGGTCGCGCAGGTCGAGAACTCGGACGTGTCGTTCGTTGCCGCAGACGTCGCCGTCGCGGTGAGCACCGTGCCGACCGGGAGCGCGGGCACGTCCTGCGTGTACGAGCCACTTCCGGAGCCGTCCACGACCGCCGTCGCGAAGCCGACGTAGGTCTCGCCCTCTCCGGCGCCCGAGGTATCACAGTCGTCGTTGGTGAAGAACTCGACGAAGTACGTCCCCGCCGGAGCGGTAACAGTGCCGTCAACGGTGGTCGCGGCGCCGGCCGTCGTGGCCGAGGTGATCGTCGGGGCTGCGAGCCCATTGTTCGCGAAGCTCTGCAGGTCGATTCCGAGCCCGCCGTTGTCGTGGATCGAGTTTGCGACGATCCGGTTTCCGGCGGAGACCTCATTGTCGATCTCGACACCGTTCGCGGTGTTGAACGCGATGGTGTTGCCGGGCCCGATGGTGACACCACTGTCGACGACGACGATCCCGTCGAAGTTGCCGAAGTCGACCGACGAGATCGAGCGGTGGACGCCGACAAAGTTGCCCGCGATCCGTGTGCCGCCGGAGCCTCCGCCCACCTGGATCCCGACGGTGTCGGCGCCGACCACGACGTTGCCGCGCGAGGGGTTCGCAAAGCCCGGCGGCGAGACGGAGTCGCCGATGTCGTTGTCCGGCGAAGCGACCACGTCGATACCGACCTCGGGGGCCTCGCCGATCGCTCCGTCCTCGCTCAGGCCGATCGTGTTGCCGGCGATGACGTTGTCGGCCCCTGCGCCGTCGAGGACGACGCCCCTGCCGTAGAAGCCGTACACGAGGTTCCCCTCGTCCAAGCCGCTGTCGCCGCCGATCGTGTTGCCCGAGGCGCCGCTCGTGATGAGGACGCCGTCCTCAGTGTCATAGGTGAACGCGCCGTCGGGATTCAGTCCGATGTACGACCCCTGCACGACGTTGCCGGAAGCCAGGCCGGTGATCTCGATCTGACCACCGCCGAAGTTGCCGTTCGAACCCAGGGAGACCCGCTGCTCGGGAAGGGGGCCACCGATCCGGTTCCCGGCGCTGCCCTCGATGCGGATGCCGCCGAGCTCGTTGCCGGCGCTGCTGCCGGGCCCGAACTGATCGATGCCGAGCCAACTGCCCTCGACGATGCTGTTGCTCGACCCGGCAGCAAGCACGATCCCACGGTGATCGAAGTTGACGATCGCGAGGCCGCGGATCGTGGTACCGACGCCTCCCGTGACCCTGATGCCGTCGTGGTTGATGCACTCGATGCA
>DATLQK010000032.1:0-54457 GCA_035535195.1 Gaiellaceae bacterium
GCGGTGCTGCCGCTGGAGGCGGACCACTCCGAGTTCCTCGAGCGGTTCAAGGACGACCACCTCCTGCGACGGCCGATCCGCGAGCTGCGCGGGAAGCGGCCGCTCCGGCTCGGGACCGTGACGCACGCCCTGCTCCGCGCCGTCTGCGGACAACTGATCGAGGCGAAGCGGGCGCGCAACATCGAGCTGCGCCTGATCCGCGAGACCTGCCCGTCGGACGGCGCGCTCTACGCCCCACCCACACCGAAGTCGTTCTGCGACTTCGCGCCGGCCGCGCTCCAGCGGCTGGGGCTCTCGGCTCGCAAGGCGGCGACCCTCGTCCGCGTCTGCAGGACGCTGGACGTCGAGCGGCTTCGTGCCGTGGCCCCAGCCGGCGCCGCGCAGCGGCTCGGACGCGAGCGCGGACTTGGGCCCTGGTCGGTGGGGGTGATCGGCCTCGAAGGGCTCGGCTGCTACGACTTCGGGATGGTCGGCGACCTCGGCCTGGTCAAGCTCTGCAGCACGCTCCTCGGCCGTCGCGCGGAGCCGGAGGACACCGCCCAGCTGCTCGCTCCGTATGGCGAGTGGCAGGGCCTCGCGAGCGTCTATCTCCTCGCCGGCTTCGGCGCCGGCCTCCTCCCCGTGCAGTACGAGCGCGGGCCGCTCGGACTCCTCGCGGCATGAGCCTGACGGTCCTCTGCTCGACGGGCGTGCTGACCCGCGGGCCGGATCAGACCGACCACAAGACGATTCTCGAGCATGCGCCGAAGCTCGGCGCGGCCGCGCTGGAGCTCGCTCTCTACTCCGAGTGGTACGGGCATCTCGACGAGGTCGTGGACGACCTCGGGAAGGCCGACCTCACCTTCCAGACGCTTCACGGGGACAAGGCGATCGGGAGCGGCCTCGGCAGCGAGGATCCCGACGAGGCCGAGGAGGCGCTCGCCCTCCTCGAGGTCAACTGCCGCGCGGCCGCGGCGCTGGGCGCAAAGACGCTGGTGCTTCACCTGTGGGAACTCCCGACGGGGGACGAGCAGATCGAGCGGAACCTCGAGCGGCTGCCCAGCTGCCTCGACACCGCCGAGGCGTACAACGTCGCCCTGACCGCCGAGACCGTTCCGGGCCGGGCGGGGACGACCCTCTCGAACATCCGCCTAGCTCTCGAGCGCGATGCGCGTTGCGGCGTGACACTCGACACCGAGTTCCTCGGCTTCCACGGCGAGCTCGCCGAGAGCATCGCCGCCGAGTGGCTCTGGGCGGACGGCCGCGTGCGACACGTTCACCTGAAGGACTTCAAAGGCCGCCTGCGCGAGCAGGGTCGGCGCCGCTACCTCCTCCCCGGCGAGGGAACGCTCGATCTCCAGGGCTTCCTCGACGGGCTCAGGCTGCGAGGTTACGGCGGGAGCGTCGCGCTGGAGGCGTCGGCGCTGACGCCGACCGGAGAGCTCGACCAGGCGCGGCTCGACCAGGTTGCAGCCGCAGTGCGCCAGCTGTCCGGCTCGTAACATCTCCGCATGAGTGCCGAGCGCCGGATCACGATCCTGGGGTGCGGGAAGATCGGCGAGGCGCTCCTCGCGGGGCTCCTGAGCACCGGCTGGCGCTCGCCGGACGAGATCGTCGTCACGGTCCGCCGCGAGGAGCACGCGAACGACCTGCGCGATCGCTACGGCGTCACCGCCACCACCTCGAACACGGAGGCCGTGCGCGGCGCGGCGGTCGTGGTGATCGCGGTCAAGCCGCAGGACTTCGAGACCCTGCTCGGCGAGATCGGCGGGATCCTCTCCGCCGACCAGACCGTGCTCTCGATCGCGGCCGCCGTTCCTACGTCGCGGATCGAGGAGCGGATCGCGTCGGGCGTGCCCGTGCTGCGGGCGATGCCGAACACGCCGTCGACCGTCCACGAGGGCGTTGCGGGCCTGTGCGCCGGGGCGCACGCGGACGACGAGCACCTCGCGATCGCCGAGGACATCCTCTCCCACGTCGGGAGCGTCGTTCGCGTCCCGGAGCGCTACATGGACGCCGTTACGGCGGTGTCGGGCTCCGGGCCGGCGTACTTCGCACTCCTCGCCGAGGCGATGATCGAAGCCGGCATCCTTCTGGGCCTGTCACGTGAGGACACCACGGAGCTGGTCGTCCAGACCATGTTCGGGACCGCCAAGCTTTTGCGCGACGAGAAGATGCATCCGGTCGAGCTTCGCGAAATGGTCACCTCTCCCGGCGGGACGACGATCCGCGCCATCCGCGAGCTCGAGCAGGCCGGGGTCAGAGCGGCGTTCCTGAACGCGATCCAGGCGGCGATGGATCGCGGGCGGGAGCTGGCTGCGGGCGAGAGCTGAGCGCGGACGTCGAGCTGCGCGTCTCGGGGAGCGCCGACGCGGCCCGCCGTGGCGCTGCGGCGTTGCTTGCGGAGCAGGCGGCGGGCGGCGGACACATCGCGCTCTCGGGCGGATCGACGCCGGGCCCGGCCTATGAGGTGGCGGCGGAGCTGCAGCCGGACTGGAGCCGCACGGAGCTCTGGTTCGCGGACGAGCGCTGCGTGCGTCCTGACGACGAGCGCTCGAACTATCGCCTCGTGCGGGAGCGGCTGCTCGACCGGCTGGAGCGCGGGCCGGCCGCGGAGCACCGAATCCGCGGCGAGCTTTCGCCGGAGGAGGCAGCGGACGCGTACGAGGCGGAGCTGCGCGGCGTGGTGCTCGAGCTGGTGCTGCTCGGGATGGGGGCCGACGGTCACACGGCGTCGCTCTTCCCCAACCACCTCGCGCTCGAGGAGCGGGAGCGGAACGCGGTCGCGGTGCAGCGGCCTGACCTTCCCCGGGTGACGCTGACGTTGCCGGTCCTGCGGGCGACGCCGCAGGTGGTTTTCCTCGTGACGGGCGAGGACAAGGCGGAGGCGGTCCGGCGCGCGTTCGCCGAGCCTCCGTCTCCCGCAACCCCCGCGAGCCTCGTACGGGCCGCCGACGGGGCCACATATGCATTCCTCGATCGTGCCGCGGCGGCAGCGATTAGCCCATAGGGACCTAGACAGAGCTGTTGCCGCCGTCGTATATATAGCCCGCGTATGAGCAACCCGGTCCCCCAGCCCGATCCGATCCCCGACGTCCTCACGATCTCGAGCGCCGAGCAGCTGAAGGCGATGGGCCACCCGCTCCGGCTCCGTGTGCTGGAGACCCTGGGCGAGTCGGAGGAGGCGATGTCGAACCGAGAGCTCGCGCAGAAGCTCGGCGTCGATCCGGGTCATCTGCACTTCCACGTGCGGATGCTGCTGAAGGCCGGGCTGATCCAGCAGGTCACCTCGGGCAAGGGCCGCGAGAAGCCGTACCGGTCGGCGGCGAAGACCCTCAAAGTGGCGCCGGAGCTCGTCTCCGCCGGCGCGTCCGACCTGCAAGCCACCGTCGTCGAGGACGTGCGCCGCGGCTGGAACAACTACGCCGACGAAGGACAGTTCCGCTTCGTTCGCATCAACGTCCGCATCTCGCCCGAGAAGGCCCTCGAGGTGCTCTCCGACCTCGTCCCGACCTTCGAGAATCTCGAGGACGAGAGCGAGGAGATGCTGACGATCACGGCGATCATGCACCCGCATTCGCCGGAAGAGACGACCGACTAGGACGGCGGCAGCAGCGGCGAGCTGAGCTCTGCGGCCATGCCGCGCTCGGCGGCAAGCGCCTGGAGCACGATCACGGTGTCCGCGACGGGAATGTCCTCGAGGTACTCGGTCCGCTGGTCGAACGACTCGAGCACGCTCTCGATCGCAAGCGTGTAGCCGGGAGGGTCTTCCGCGGCGATCGTCGCCAGAGAGTCGGCGACGTCCGGCGGGAAGTCGTCGCGCTCGCGGATCGAGCTCACGACGAGACGCGCGTCCTCGTCATGGCCGAGGGTCAGGAGGGCGAGCGTCGCGGCGTAGCGGCCGATCGGGGAGTCGGCGTCGGCGGCGCCCTCGGCGAGCGTCTGCTCGGCGTGCGCTGCGGCGGCGTCCCAGTCCCCCGCGAGAATGCTCGACTTGAGCATCGCGACGAGCCTCCCCCAGCTGGCGGGCGGCGCGTCGGCGTAGCTGTCGCGGTACGCCTCGACCGTGCGGCTCAGCCAGTCCCGCGCGTCGTCGGTGCGGCCGAGCATCAGGCTCGCGAGGCCGGCGCCGTAAGCCGCATTGCCTATCCGGGTCAGCTGGCGCTGGCGGGCGTCCGGTTCGTCGGGAACGCGCTGCTGTCCGTCCTCGTAGCGCGCCCGCTCGCGCTCGATGTGCGCGTTCCAGTCCACCCCCATCGCAGTATTGTCACCAGTCCATGGCGCGCCAGCTGAACGAGGTCGTGTACGTCGACGGGCTCCGGACTGCCTTCGGACGCGCCGGCCCGAAGGGCTTCTTCTGGCGCACGCGCGCCGACGACATGGCCGTCAAGGTCGTGCGGGAGCTGCTCCGTCGGAACCCGAACCTGCCGCCCGAGCGGATCGGCGACGTCGTGATGGCGGCGACGGCGCAGGTCGGCGACCAGGGCCTGACCCTCGGGCGCGACGTCGCGCTCCTGGCTGGCATCCCGGAGACGGTGCCCGGGTTCGCGCTCGACCGCATGTGCGCCGGAGCGCTGACGGCGGTGACTGCGGGAGCCGGCGAGATCGCGATGGGTGCGGCGGACGTCGTCGTCGCCGGCGGGGTCGAGCACATGGGCCGCCACCCGATGGGCGCGGAGGTCGACTTCAACCCGCGCTTCGTCTCCGAGCGGCTCGTCGACGACTCGGCGATCTCGATGGGCTCGACCGCCGAGAACCTCCACGACCGCTTTCCGCAGCTGACGAAGGAGGACGCCGACCGCTTCGCCGTGCGGTCGCAGCAGCGGGCGAGCGCCGCCTGGCAGAACGGCGTGATGGCCTCGACGGTCGTCCCAATGAGCGTGTTCACGGACGACGGCTGGTCGGTGGCCGACCGCGACCAGTTCCTGCGGCCGGAGACGTCGCTGGAGGGCCTTGCCGGGCTGCCGACGCCGTTCCGCGCCGGCGGGCGGGTGACGGCGGGCAACTCGGCCGGGCTCACGGACGGCGCCACTGCGGCGCTGCTGGCCTCGGAGTCAGCGGCGGCTGAACTCGGGCTCGAGCCGAAGATGCGGCTCGTCGGCTTCGCCTTCGCGGGTGTCGAGCCGGAGCTGATGGGCATCGGGCCGATCCCGGCGACGAAGCGCGTGCTCGAGCAGACCGGGCTGACGATGGACGACATCGACCTGATCGAGCTGAACGAGCCGTTCGCGGTGCAGGTGCTGAGCTGGTGCGACGGGATGGACGTCTCGCCTGACGACGAGCGGCTCAACCCGTACGGCGGCGCGATCGCGTGCGGGCACCCACTCGCCGCGACCGGCGTGCGGCTGATGGCGCAGCTCGCCTACGGGTTCGGCGAGCAGCCGAAGGCGCGCTACGGGCTGACGGCACTCTGCATCGGGATGGGCATGGGCGCCGCGGTGCTCTGGGAGAGCCTGGTTGCGGACTGAGTTCAAGCTCGCGCGGATCCAGACCGAGGACCGGCCGATCGCGCTCCTCACCGTCGACAACGGCGAGGATTACACGAAGCCGACCTCACTGGGCCGCTCGGCGCTCGAGTCGCTGACGGAGGTCCTCCCGGAGCTCGAGCAGGGCGACTGGACGGGGATGGTGCTGACCGGCAAGCCATTCGTCTTCTGCGTCGGCGCCGACATCAACGAGTTCCACGGGATCGACCCCGACACGGCGCGGCTCGGCAGCCGCACCGGACATGAGCTCTTCCGCCGCATCTCGGAGCTCCCGTTTCCGACGCTGGCGGCGATCAACGGGGCATGTCTCGGCGGCGGCGTCGAGCTCGCGCTGCACTGTGACTTTCGGACGATCTCCTCTTCGGTCAGGCACTTCGCCGCGCCGGAGGTCTTCCTCGGCCTCTTCCCTGCGTGGGGCGGCACGCAGCTCGTGCCGCGCCTCGTCGGTGCTGAAGCGGCAATCCGCTTCATCGTCACGAACCCGATGCGGCAGAACAGGATGCTGACGGCGGCCGAAGCCGTCGAGCTCGGCCTCGCCGACCACCTGCTCGAACCGGCCGAGTTCCTTGACGATTCGTTGTCACTACTTCCTAATGGGACCTGGTCCCGTAAAGAAGCGGAGCTGGGCGGCTTGGGCGAGGTGGTAGCCAAGGCCCGCCGGCAGCTGGACGATTCGATCCACGGCGCCGCGCCCGCGCCCTACAAGGCCCTCGAGCTGATCGAAGGCGCGGGCACCTGGAGCCTCGAGGAGGGGTACGCCGCCGAGGAGGAGGCGATCGCCGAGCTCCTGCCGAGCCGCCAGGCCCAGGCGTCGCTCTACGCCTTCGACCTCGTCGAGCGCCGCGCGAAACAGCAGGTCGGCCGCCCCGAGGCGGAGGCGCGGCCGATCCGCAAGGTCGGGATCGTCGGCGCCGGCCTGATGGCGACGCAGCTCGCGACGCTCTTCCTCCGCCGGCTCGAGGTGCCGATCGCGATCCGCGACCTCGACCAGGAGATCGTCGACCGCGCGATCGCAGGGATCACCGCCGAGCTGGAGAGCCAGGCTCAAAAGGGCCGCTATACGGAAGGGAAGGCGCGGTTCCTCGCCTCGCTGGTCGACGGCGGCACCGGCTACGAGCACTTCGCCGACTGCGACCTCGTCCTGGAGGCGGTCTTCGAAGAGATGAGCGTCAAGCGGGAGGTGTTCGCCGCGCTCGAGGCCGTCGTCTCGCCCGAGTGCATCCTGGCGACGAACACGTCGTCGCTCTCGGTCGCCGAGATGGCAGCCGACCTCGAGCACCCGGAACGCGTCGCCGGCCTCCACTTCTTCAACCCCGTCGCCGTCCTCCCGCTGGTCGAGATCATCCGCACGTCCTCGACCGACGACGCGACGCTCGCCACGGTGTGGGATGTCGCCGCGAAGCTCCGCAAGCGGCCGGTGGTCGCCGCCGACGCTCCAGCCTTCATCGTCAACCGCGTCCTCACGCGGATGACGACGGTGCTGATGGACGCGCTCGAGAACGGCAACACCATCGAGGAGACCGACGAGGCGATCCTCCGCCTCGGGATGCCGATGGCGCCGTCGGTCCTGCTGCAAATGGTCGGCCCGCGCGTCGCGAACCACGTGCTCGAGACGCTCCACGACGCATACCCCCACCGATTCCCGCTCTCGGAGACACTCGCGAACTTCGCCGACGGCAACGACGAGATCGTCGTCCACGGTGACGAGCGGCGCACGGTCGATGAGATCCAGCAGGCCGCGCTCGAAGCGATCGCGGACGAGGTGCGCCACATGCTCGACGAGGGCGTCGTGGGGAGCGCCAAGGACGTCGACACGGCGCTCCTCCTCGGCGCCGGCTGGCCCTTCTTCCTGGGCGGCATCACGAAGTACCTGGACCAGACCGGCGTCTCGGAACGAGTCGCGGGAACCTCGCTCGAGGAGTACCGGGCTACGGCCCCCGCGTAGCGCGCTTCCGTCCTGTTTGTGAGCAGTTCCGCGGTGATTTTGTCGCCGACGAGCAACAGGCCGACCTGTTTCTAGGTACACTGCGACCAAGCGCTCGCACGGGGATAAGCGAGCGTGATCATTCTTCGGAGGGCGCGGCAGGAACGCATTGCCGCCCGTGTTGCACGAAGCTGTCGAGCACACCACCGTTTCTTCTGAAGCGACGCATCCGCTGGTCGAGGACGGCGAGCGCGCCGAACGCTGGGCCGGCGAGCCGTTTCTCCACAGCGACGAGGACCCGGACGTCGTGCTCGCGCCGGGCACGGCCCGCCGGCGCTCGCTCGACGAGGCGCTGAAGGAGCTCGAAGCCGGCCGGGACGAGCCCTCGTCCGACTGGAAGATCCGGTTCGCGCTCATGCTCGGGCTCGAGCGGGTTCTGAGCGAGCATCCGGCGAAGCTGAAGTCCGGCACCGAGTTGCGACGTCATCAGGTGGACGCCCTCGCGGGGATGCTGACCGAGCTGATCGCGGCAAACCAGAAGTCCGCCGACGCGAACGGCAACGTGAAGGCCCTGACCGCCGAGGAGCTCGCCGAGCTCGAGGCCGAGGACGAGGAGGAGGGCGCCGAGGAGCTCGAGACCGCAGAGCCGGCGTCCGGGGGCGATCCGGGCGCCGCGCGCCGTTATCGCTTCCGCCACCCCACCGCCTCGGGCAAGACGATCGCCGCCGCCGGCTTCGTCGAGGCCGCCCGGTCGATGGGCGTTCTGATCCTCACCCACCGGCGCTTGCTCGTCTCGCAGTTCAACCGTGAGCTGACCGAGGAGGGCTACGGCGAGCGGCTCGCTCCCGCCGTCACCCGCGGCGAGCAGGCGAAGCGCGCCGACCTGATCACCGTCCAGACCTACGCCTGGTTTGCGCGCCATGTGAACGACCTCGAGCGCGGCGTCTACCAGCTCGTGATCTGCGACGAGGCGCACACGGCGCTCGGGGAGAAGACCAGTACCGCGATCCGCTCCCTGACGGAGCCCGTCTACATCGGGATGACGGCGACGGAGCAGCTGATCGCGAAGCAGGTCTCCGACGTCTTCCCCGCCTCGGTCGACGACCTGCCGCTGCAGGACGCCGCCCGGCGAGGGCTGATCGCGCCGCTCAGATGTCTCCGTGTCCCGCCGGCGGCCGCGATCAACTCGGTGCCGATCGTCGGCGGCGACTTCGAGGAAGCGGCGCTGGCCGAGGTCCTCGACCACCAGGCGCTGAACCAGGCGGCGGCGAGCCTCTATCGCGACCGGTTCGACTCGACGCCGGGGATCGTCTACGCGGCCGGCGTCGACCACGCCTACAACCTGGCGCGCGAGTTCCGCGCCGCCGGGCTGAGGGCGGAGGCGGTCAGCGGACGGACGCCGCCCGTCAAGCTCGCAGAGATCCTCGCTGCCTACGAGCGCGCCGAGATCGACATCCTGATCAACGCGATGCTGCTCGCCGAGGGGTGGAACTCGCCACGAGCGACGGTCTGCATGCATCTCGCGCCGACCGCCAGCCGCCGCGTCTATCAGCAGCGGATCGGCCGGATCATGCGCCTCCACCCGCGGAAGGAGGCCGGTATCGTCGTCGACTTCGTGCCGAAAGGGGCGACGCACAACGAGCGCGTGGTCTCGCTCCACAGCCTGCTCGACGCCGACTTCTACCGCGAGGGCGCGCGCGTCACGCCGGCGCCGAGGCGGCGTGCCCAGCGCCGGGCCCGCCGCAAGCTCTCGCCGGCGCCGTGGCTCGTACCCGTGACGCCGGACGTGCGCCGCCGCCTGTCCGTGATCGGACGGGAGTGGCAGCGGGTCGACCCGAAGTACCTCGATGAGGAGGAGCAGCGCTTCTGGGCGTCGATCGCCGGCCGCCAGGTGCGGTTCGAGGAGCGCGTCGAGTTCGCGAAGAAGCTCACCGAGGGCCGGACGACCCGCGGGACGCTCGAGCAGTTCCTCTTCACCTGCGCCGCCGAGAACCCGAACCGGCGGCTCCGGATGACGGCGCTCGCCGACCGGGTTGGGATGGGCGTCGACCGCGCCAGCTTCGACGACCTCGTCACACTCGTCACCCAGGCGCCGACCTGGGAGAAGGACCGGGCGCAGGGCGTCCGGATCCTGCTGCGGGGCCTCGCCGAGGGCAAGGCCGACGCGCCGGAGCAGATCCTCTGGCGGTGGACGTGGCGGCTCGCGCGCGCGACACGGAAGATCCAGGACCGGCGGGCGAGCGCGGAGTACCCCGAGGCGAAGCGGCTGCTGGGTGCGCTCGCGAACTCCCGGGGTCACCGACACGAGGACAACGCGCAGAAGCTCGTCCAGACGGCGAAGGAGCTCCCGATCGAGGTCGGGGCAGCGCTCCTGGCCTCCGCCGAGGGCTACACGCCTCGGGCCACGCGGCTGATCGAGGCGGCGCGGGAGGAGCTCGGCACCGTCGAGGAGGTCGCCGCCGCGCTGGCGGAGAACCTCCCGCAGCCGAAGCTCCAGTCGCGGTCGAGACGCCGCCGGCGCCGCAAGAAGCGCGGCAAGGGTCAGCAGGCACAGCAGCAGCAGCAGCAGAACGGCGCCGGCCCGGAGGCTCAGGCCGAAGAGCAGCCGGCCGAAGAGCCGAAAGCCGCTACCGGGTAGCTACTGCTCGGTGGCGGCGTCGGGCGGGCCGTTCTCGCGGTCCCGCTCGCGGAGGAAGCGCGTCAGCTCGGCGGCGAGCGCCTCACCCGAGGGCAGATCGGCCTCGTCGATCTCGTCGGCTCGCTGCTCGAGATCCTCGACGTACGCCTGCGTGTCGGCATCGCTCTCCACGGCGCGGCTCACCTGCTCGACGTAGCCTTCCGACGCTTCGCGAAGCTCGCCCACGTCGATGTCGGCGTCGAGCAGCGACCCCAGCCGCTCGCAGAGCGACAGGGCGGCGCGCGGGCTCGGCGTCAACGAGACGTAGTGCGGCACGGCCGCCCAGAGGCTCACCGACGGCAGTCCCTCACGGCGGCAGACGTCGTGGAGGACGCCGACGATGCCCGTCGGTCCTTCGTAGCGCGACGCCTGGAGACCGAGCCGCTCGACGAGCTCCGGATCGGTCGCGCTCCCGGTCACTGGTGTGTCTCGGGTGTGCGGCACGTCGGCCAGTAAAGAGCCGAGGGTGACGACGAGCTCGACGCCGAGCTCCTGGGCGTAATCGACGATCAGACGCGTGAACGTCTGCCAGCGGAGGTTCGGCTCGACGCCGAGCAGCAGCACGACGTCGCGGTCGAACCCCTCCGGCCTCGCAGCGTAGAACGCCGTCTCCGGCCAGTCGATGTGCCGCGTCAGGCCGTCCACGAGCTTGACGTGCGGCCGCGTCGCCTGGAAGTCGAAGAAGTCCTCCGGGTCGAGTTCGGCGATCCGGTCCGCGTCCCAGAGCCGGGCGAGATACCCCGCCGCGAGCGACGCCCCCTGGCCGCCGTCGTTCCACCCGCGGAACGCGGTGATCATGATCGGACGCTCCAGGTCCCGTTCGTCGTGAACGTGCAGCTCGTCTGACACTTCGCGGAGCTTAGCCTTGCCGCGCCGTGATCCAGGCCGGAGGGCGCCACAGCAGGGTTACCAGCGCCACGGTGAGTGCCCACACCGCGGCTGCCAGAGCCACGTGCACGCCGACGATCCCCCACGGCAGCTCGAGCCGGTACTGGATCTCCCCCACGACCATCTGCGCCAGCAGCACGCCCAGCAGCAGGAGCGCCGCGCGCCAGACCCCCGGCGCGCTCTCACGCCGCTGGGCCAGGTAGCCGAGCACGAACAGGAAGAACGCACCGAAGACCGCCGTCACGCGGACGTGCACGTAGACGGCATCGGGCAGATGGCCGAGCCGGTCGACCACGTCCGGGTCTCCCGAGTGCGGCCCGGCCGCCGTCGAGAACGTGCCGGAGACGACGAGTGCGAGGCAGGCAGTCAGGAGCACCACGCCGGCCCAGCGCAGCTCTTTGGGGAACTCGAGCGCCGCAGCGCCGCGTTCCTCGCGGTACGCCTCCAGCGCGATCACGACCGCGCCTCCGAGCGCGAGCAGCGCGACCAGGAAGTGGAAGATCACCATCTCCGGCGGGAGGTCGTAGCGGATCGTCGCCAGGCCGAGCGGCGCCTCCGCGAGGGTCAGCAGCGCGACCGCGACAGCGAGCTTGAACACCCAGTCGCGGCGCCGGCGGGCGAACCAGGCGGTGAGGATCGAGAGCGTAATCGGGAAGATCCCGACGACGCGGTTGCCGAACTCGACGAAGGCGTGGTAATCCGCGGCCGGAAAGAACGCGCCCTCCTCGCAGCCCGGCCAGCCCTCGCAGCCGAGGCCCGAGCCGGTCAGGCGCACCAGCGAGCCCGTGATCACGATCACGTAGAGCGCGATCGCCGAGGCCGTCGCCAGCCGGCGGAAGCGCGTCGGGGTCAGGCGCCCTCCGCCCGCCGGAGGAAGGCGGTCAGGACCGCGCGGAAGTGCTCGGGCTCCTCGGCGTAGGCCGAGTGGGAGCTCTGTTCGAAGACGACCTGCTCGGCGTCCGGGATGCCGTTCGCAGCGTCGGCCGCGAGCTTCGGGGTGCATTCGTCGTGGCGACCCGAGGTGACGAGCGTCGGGACGTCGATCTCCGAGAGCCGGTCGCGCACGTCCCAGTCGCGGAGGAGGCCGTTCGCGTTCCACTCGGTCTCGCCCCAGAGCGTCGCGTAGACATGGTCGTTCTTCTCCCGGCGACCGCGGACGACGAAGTCGGGCGTTGGTTCGAGTCGAAAGATATGCCGCCGCCAGAACTCGTCCATCGCGGCGACGCGGCCGGGATGGGTAGGCGCGAGCTCGTCGAGCGCCCGCCGCATCTCGTCCGGCAGCTCGTCCTTGAGCCGCCCGGCCTCTGCCATCCATGTCTCGGACGCGGTCGGCGGCGAGTTCAGCGTCAGGCTGACGACGCCGGGCGGCTTCGTCAGCATGTACTCGATCGCGAGCATGGAGCCCCACGAGGTTCCGAGCAGGTGGATCCGGTCGAGGCCGAGCGCGTCGCGAACGGCCTGGACCTCCGAACGGAAGAGCTCGACCGTCCACAGCGCGGGGTCGTCGGGGCGGTCCGAGTTGCCGCAGCCGAGCTGGTCGTAGACGACCACGCGGCGGCCGTCATCCGCCAGCCGCTCTAGCGGCTGGAAGTAGTAGTGCGTCGAGCCGGGGCCGCCGTGGAGACAGAGCAGCGCGACGCTGTCCTCCGGACCGACGTCCCGGTACCACGTCTCGAAGCCGCGGAACGGAATCCGACCCTCGACGGCTCTCACAGCCTGAGCCGCTCCAGGAGCGCCGGGTAGCCGTCGGCGCCGGCGTAGGGCGTGGGCCTCGAGCCCAGGAAGAGCGGGCGGTCGGCGGCGTTCAGGAGCACTGGCATCAGGTCGGGCCCTCGGAGGTGCCCGAGGATTCCATGCGAGCAGGCGAGCTCGCCGAAGGACGTGACGTCGTCCGGCCGGACGCCGGGGCCGGCGACGACGAGCGGGACGGGGTCCCCGGAGTGGATCACGTCGGGATACGTCGGGGTTGCGTGGTCGCCGGTTATGCAGACCACGGCTCTCTCGGTCGGCAGCGACGCGAGCTCTGGGTCCAGCAGCTCGATCGTGCGCTGCTTCACGGCCGGATCCTTGGTGTGGCCGGCCTGGTCGGTGGCCTTCAGGTGCGAAAAGACGAAGGTGTCGCCGGCGGCGAGGCGCCCAGCGATCAGCTCTAGCCGACCTCGGAGATCCCTCGCCGGGTCGTCCGTCTCCGGCGCCTGGATGGGCGTCAGGCCGACGGCACGCGCCAGGCCGTGCATGAACCGCGAGTCGGCGATGAACGAGCCGCCGACGCCGTGGCGCTCGGGAAACGTCGGCGCCGGACGGAGGCGACCCCACCACTTCAGCGTGATCACGTTGAACCGTTCCTCCTGGAGCCGGTCGATCACCTCGCGCGTCCAGGCCTCGGCCGCCCGCGCCGTGCGCTCGGCATCGGGGTGCGCGGCCTGCGGGCGGAGCACCGGATGGCGATCGCGGAAGAACACGTCGGAATCGGTGATGCGGTCGTCGGCGCCGCCGGAGACGCGGAGCACGGCCTCCCCGCGCCGGAGATGCGTGAGTTGGAAGCGCAGGCCGTCGATCTCGATCTCCCCGCAGCGCTCGACGAGCGCCGCCGCCTCCTCCTCGTCCCCGCCGTGGCGCGGCCGGCCGGTCAGCCAGAGCTCGCCGTCTCGCAGCTCGGCCGGGCGAAGCGCCGCGAACGCGAGCACGTCTTTCGGGTCGACCTCCTGCTCCGCGCCGAGCGCCTCGAACACGGCGCGGTTCGGGAACTCCTCTGCGAGGTACCCGAGCATCGACCAGTGCGCGACCTCGCTGGACGGCGCCCGGCCCGGGCCGACCGCGTAGAGGACGCCGTTCGAGCCGCGCGACACGATCGCATCGAGGTTCGGCGTCGAGGCGACCTCGTTGGCCGTGCGCCCACCGAGACGTTCGTGGGCTCGGTCGGCGAGACCGTCCAGCAAGACGACGACGATCGGCTGCACGCGCGGGAGGCTAGACCGGAACGCGCTCGAGCTCGCGGATCACCCGCGCGACCCCCGGCGGGACGAGCGACTGCCAGTCGCCGCCCTCGCGCAGGGCCTGGCGCACGTCGGCGCCGGAGATTTCCTTCTCGGCGCCCTCGTCGAGGATCACGACCTCGTAGCCGGCTTCCTCCAGCCGCTCGAGCTTCGTGCCGCCCCAGGCGGAGAAGAGCCGCAGGTACTGCGTCACGCCGTCAGGTACGTAGGCCGGCCAGAGCTCCGGCTCGTTCACCGGAAACGGGATCACGTGCACCTGCGACAGGTCGAGCCCGAGATCCGCCGCGGCGGCCTTGACCATCAGCAGCCGCTCGGCGTACGACCACGGGTTCGATTCCGGCAGATGCCGGAGCGGGTCGCTCTCCTCGGGCTTGATCCGCGCCGGGTCGGGGTTCGTGATCCCGACGAAGACCGCGTCGGATCGCTCGGCGGCGCCCCGCAGGTACTCGAAATGGCCGTTGTGGAACGGTTGAAACCGCCCGTGAACCATGCCGCGGCTCACTGCGCGAGGACCCCGGAGCCCTCCTCCACGCTGCCGATCCGCCGGATGAAAAGCCGTCGCGCCGAGAACTCCGCCTCGAGCGCAGGCGCGCGGTCGGCCGGGATCGAGATCAGCAGCCCGCCTGCGGTCTGCGGGTCGAACGCCAGCGCCTCGAGTGCTTCGGGAACCTCATCGAGCTCGACGTGGGGCCCCGCGAACTCGCGGTTCCTCGGATCGCCGCTCGTGCGGACACCCTTCCGCGCGAGATCGAGCGCACCGTCGATGGCCGGAAACCGCTCCGACTCGAGGCGGATCCGGACGTCGCTCCGGTCCGCCATCTCGTACGCGTGACCGAAGAGGCCGAAGCCGGTCACGTCCGTGACGGCGCTCGGTTCGAACGGCCGCAGCACCTCGGCGGCGCCCTTGTTCAGCGTCCGCATCCAGGCCACCGCCCGCTCGAACTGCTGCGTCCCGGCGTCACCGCGCTGGTAGCCGGTCATGATCAGGCCGGTCCCGAGGGGCTTCGTGACGAAGAGGAGGTCACCGGGCCTGGCGCCGTTCTTCGGCCAGATCCCGTCCGGATGCACCGTACCGACGACGGCGAGCCCGTACTTCGGCTCCTCGTCCCGAATCGTGTGGCCCCCGGCGAGCAGACCTCCGGCTTCCCGCACCTGTGCGTCGGCCGCGGCAAAGATCGCGCCGAGCGTCTCGGTCGGCAGCGACTCCGGGAAGGCCGCGATCGAGAGTGCGAGAATCGGCGAGCCGCCCATCGCGAAGACGTCGTTAAGGGCATTCGTCGCCGCGATCGCCCCGTAGTCGCCCGGGTCGTCGACGACGGGCGGGAAGAAGTCGAGCGTGAAGATCAGCGCGCGCTCGTCATCGAGCCGGTAGACGGCGGCGTCGTCGGCCGGCGCGAGCCCCACGAGCAGGTTCTCGGAGTCCACCGGGACGAAGCCGCGCAGGAGCTCCTCGAGGCGGGCGGCGGAGTACTTCGCGGCGCAGCCGCCGCAGGAAGCGAGGTCGGTGAGCTTGACGGTTGAGGAGCCGAATTCGATCGCTGGGCCTTTGTGCGCGGGAATGGTGCCTACGTCCTCGTGTAACCGCAACGCGGCCTCCCACCCCGGCATTCCCACCCCCATGGAAAAAAATCCGGGCACCGTCCGAAGACGTTGCCCGGATTCAGGGGAGAGGAGGAACTTCGGTTTGCCGAAGCCGCAATTCGACTCTCCGCGCTCCTCTCCTACAGAGACCCGGGAGTGCGCAAGATCTTCCAGAGCATGTAGAGGCCCAGGACGGCGGCGACCGTGAAGCCGACCACGGCGATCCCGTCGTTGACGCGAGCCATCAACGCCGAAGCGAGGAGCAGGCCGCGATGATCACGGCCGCCCCGATGCGGTTCGCCGCCGAGCGCACGATCGCCTCGAGCTCCTCGAGGCCGGTCGGCGAGATCCCGACCCGGAGCGTGCCGGTCTGAAGCCGGTCCGCGATCTGGCCGACGCGGCGGGGCAACCGCGCGAGCGGGCCGAGCTGGGTGAAGGCGTAGCTCGAGAGCGTGAGGCGCCTCCAGCAGGAGCGAGATCGGGTCGAGCTCCGGTCGAGCGCCCTCGCGATCGAGTCGGCCTGCGCGAGCGTCTTCCCGACGAGCGCGAAGCTCGGCGGCAGGCGGATGCCGTGCCGCATCGACATCCGCATCAGGTCGGCGAGCGCGTCGCCGGCCCGGAGCCCGCTGAGCGGCCGCTTTGCCCCGGTGAGGGTCTGCGTGGTAGACCCCCTCGGCCGCGACCCGCCGCACATACGACCGGAAGAACTCACGCGCGAGCACCGAGGCCCGCTCCGGGCCGACACCGTGGTCGGGGCTGACTTCTTCCTTTCGATGTGCTAGAGGACGAGCACCTCCTCGGTGACGAGCTCCCTGACGACCGTCGGGACGAGGAGATACGGGCTGTCACCGACGATCCGGGCGATCAGCTCGGCGTTGTAGGCCTCCTCGGTGAAGTCGAGCTCGGCGCGGAGGTAGTGCTCCACCTCCTCTGCGAGCGCACTCAGCTGGAGGAGGCGCGCCGTCGCCGACCGCCGCTCGATGAAGTCCGCGGTCGCCCGGAGGAGCTGGAGGTCAACCTGCGCCTGCTCGAGGACGCCGGGGCGCCGGACCTTGACGACGACCTCGTGGCCATCACGCAGCAGCGCCTTGTGGATCTGTGCGATGGACGCCGCAGCGATCGGCTCGCGGTCGATGCTGACGAACGCGTCTCCCGAAAGCGGGAGGAGAGGAGCTGTCCGAGCTTCACATACGTGGTGCCGAGCTCCTCGAGCGCGCGCCGGAACTCCCGTGCGCCCTCGGGGGTCGCGGGCCGCTGGCCGGCGAGCCCGATCTCGCGCAGCACGCGCAGCAACCTGGTCCGACGTGCCGTCCCGACGACTTCGAGGCACCGCCGGACGCGTGAAGACCGCCGCCCCACGTGGAGGTTGTCGCCGCACGGCTCCCGGTCCGAACGTAGGACGGATCGTGAGCGCGGTCCGCGCCTCTGCGAATCGAGCCGGCTCCCCCCAGAACCGTTTTCCTCGTTCGCGCGTCTCCTTGGTGAACTGACGCCTACCGCAAGACCAGAGCCCTCAGGGCGGCGTCACTGCCGCGCCGTCGGCAGCTTCGTCGCTACCGCAGGAACTAGTGCCAGCGGAAGCAGTCGTCGAAGAAGCCACCACCGCTCACGGCGGTAGCAACGGCAAGGGCGACGAGAACGACGAGCTTGATGCGATTCAAGGTGTGCAGGTACAGATGCAGAGCAATCACCTCCTTCCTTAGAACCTGAAGTCCTGGAGCGCTTCAGCAGCGCGCCGGTAGAGCTGCGCGGCTACCTGGTCCTGACCGCGTCGCGTCGCCAGATCGCCCTTCGCGACCCACGCAGACGCGCGATGGCTGATGGAGGAAAGCTGGTCGAAGTTCCGCTCGGCGGCCTCGAAGGCCTCCTCGGCCTCGTCGAGGCGGCCCTGCTCGAGCAGCGAGCGGCCGAGCACGAGCTGGGCGTTGCCGATCTCGTCGATCACGTCGACGCGATCGCCGAGGAGCTTCAGCGCCTGGCGGGCCTGCTCCTCCGCCGGCTCGACCTGGCCGGTGCGCAGGTGGACCTGCGCCAAAGACGAGACGGCGCGGGCGGCATCCGCCTCGCTGCCGTACTCGAGGAGCACCTTGAACGACTCGTTCAGCTGCTCGATCGCCTCCTCGGGCTTACCGAGGAGGAAGCTGATCCCGCCGAGGTTGTTCAGGACCTTGCCCACGGTCGCCCGGTCGGCGACCTCTTCAAACTGGGCTTTGGCTTGCTCGGCGTACTTCCGGGCGAGGATCCATTGGCCCTGCCGCTCGGCCACGAGCGAGGCGTGGAAGTAGACGCGGGCGACGGCACGGGGATCATCGAGGGCCTCCGAGAGCTCGAGCGCACGCTCGAGATCCTCGCGGGCGGCTTCGTAGTCCCGCTGGCGCCGGTAGCAGCGCGAGCGGAGACGGAGGATCTCGGCGCGGAGCCGGTCACAAGGAAGCTCGGAGCGCTCGGCGAGCGTCAGCGCCTCGTTGAAGAGGCCGATCGCCGTCTGGATGCTCGAGAGCTCCACGCGGCAGGCGCCGAGCCGGAAGAGCACGTCGGCCCGGTCGACGTCCGAGAACATCGCGTCCTCGGCCAGCGTCCTGGCGCGATTAAGGAGCTCGATCGCCGGCTTCACCTCGCCCGTGCGCATGAGCGCCCAGGCCTCGCCGGCGAGGGAACGAACTTCGAGCTCGGGCGACGCGATCCCCAGTACGGCCGGCCGGATCTTCTCGAACTCCGCGAGGGAGTCCGGATACTCGTGGTTCTCGCTCAGGGCCTCGGCGCGCGCGAGAGCGGTTTCGATCCGCCCACGCTCGTCCGCCGAGACGCCGCTCGCGAGGAAGCCCGGGTCGACGCCCAGGCGCTGCGCCAGCCACTCGACCGTCTCCTGCGTGGGCCTGGTCTTCCCACGCTCGATCTGACTGACGTACTCCTTGGAGAACCGCTCGCCCGCGAGGTCGGTCTGCGTCAGGCCGGCGTTCACACGCAGCGTGCGCAGGCGCTCGCCCAGGCCTCCGTTGGGGAGGCGGCCGATTCGCTGCGGGATTGCGGTTTTGGTCGCTCGGGTCAAGTCGGGAGTCCTTGGGCGGCGCTACGCGACAACTTGACCATACTTGCCCTCCATCTCTGCGGGAATCCCCCTAAAGGGTCACGGCTCCGGGGAAAACGTGTCAACCAAGCCTAGCGCAGAATCACTTGACTGAGGTACTTGACTCAACCTGGAACTCGCCCTATAGTCCGTCCACCGAGCAGCAAAGATCCACACAAAAGGATTGAGCTGTGAGGTAGGCGCGCCACAGAGGTGGAGCCCCGGAGGATTTGGCTGGGCCGCAGAGTCAATGCCCTCCGGGCCGCCACCAACGGGAGGTGGGGCTCGCCGCAGAGAAATGCGAACCCCCGGGGGCCGCAGCCCGGGGGTTCGACTATTTCTGGCCCGAAGTCTTACGACTTCGGGCCAATTTGTTGAACCCGTGCGGGTTGTGCTGAGAACGGGCCAAGCCCGTTCTTCGGCGTTTTTTGACTGAGCCCGGTTGGCGTCCCCCGTTCGAGTGACACTCGGTTGGGGCCGAGTTACTTCACTTGCTTCACTCGGCGAGGCCGGTCATCCACTGGCGCCGGCTGGCGAAGATTTTCGGGAAGTCGTCCTCGACGACTCCGCCCAAGCGCTTGCTGACCGTTCCCAGCAGCCCGATCGAGATGAAGATCCACGCCTCGGCCTCGGGATCCCGGTCCGAGAGGATGCCGCCCTGCTCCTGCGCTCTCCGGATCGTGGCCGCGACGTACTCGTGGACCTCGCGCATGTGGCGGCGGATGTAGCGCCGGATCTCGGGATCGTCGCTCGCCTCGGTCAGCGCCTGCACCCAGAGGTTGGCGACATGGCCGCGCTTGTCCTTCGCGGCGAGGTAACTCCGCCCCATCACGGTCACCCAGAGCGCCGGATCGGTCTCCTCGGTGATCGCGACCTCCCACATCTCGCGGCACTCGGCCCAGGCGGTCGTCAGTGCCGCGAGGTAGAGCTCCCGTTTGGAAGCGAAGTGACGATAGAGCACGGGCTCGGTGACGCCGGCGGCCCGGGCGATCTCCGCGGTTGTGGCCCCGCGGTAGCTCCCCTTCGAGAAGATCTGGCAGGCGCACTCGAGGACGGCTGCGCGCCGCTCCTCGGCGGTAAGTCGGGGTCGTGTCGCGCTCATCCCGCGATCTCGGGAATGCCCTCGCGCGCCTCTTCCCGGTCGTGCGCACGAATGAGGACCAGTGAGACGAGCGCTCCGAGGATGCAGATCAGCGCGGCGACCTCCAGCGTGGTGGAGAGCGCGTCGACGAAGATCTCCTTCCGGAGGAAGACGGACGGACCCTGGAGGTTGCCGATCCGGTTGGCCATGATCGCGCCCATCAGCGCGATGCCGACGGAGCCGCCGACCTGGCGGAACGCGTTCAGCACGGCCGAGCCCACGCCGGACTTGTCGACCGGGAGCGCCCGGACCGCCGCCGCCGCACTCGGGGTCATCACGAGCCCCATGCCGAAGCCGCCGAGGATCATGCCGGGCAGAAGCGTCCTGTAGCTCTCCTCTACCCCGAGGCGCGAGAAGTAGAGCAGCTGCACGGCGAGCAGGAGCATGCCGACCGTGATCAGCCACCGGGAGCCGAAGCGGTCGGACGCCTTCCCGGCGAGCGGCGCCACGAAGATGATCAGCACCGTCAGCGGGAGGAAGGCGGCGCCGGCCTGCACGGCCGAGTAGCCGAGGATCCCCTGCATGTAGAGCGAGACGAAGAAGAAGACGCCGAACATCGCGAGCGCGACGAGCAGGATGGCCAGGTTCGCGCCGACGAAGGTGTTGTTCTTGAAGAGCGTCAGGTCGAGCATCGGGATGCGTTGGTGCCGCTCGAGCAGGACGAAGGCGACGAGCAGCGCGGCCGCCGCGACGAAGGCGCCGACGATCCTCGGCGATGTCCAGCCGCTGTTGTTGCCCTCGATCAGGCCGTAGGTGAGCGCGAAGAGCCCGAGGCCCGAGGTGAGGAGGCCCGGCAGGTCGAGCCGCTGCTCGGCCGACTGATCACGCGACTCCGGGATCAGCAGCAGGCTCGCCACGATCGCGATCACGCCGATCGGGACGTTCACGAAGAAGATCCAGTTCCAGCTGATGTGCTCCGTCAGCAGTCCGCCGACGAGCGGCCCGATCGCGAGCGCCAGCGCCGAGGTTCCCGCCCAGATCCCGATTGCCGTGCCGCGCTGGCGAGGCGGGAAGGTCGCGGCGATGATCGAGAGCGTCGCCGGGTTCATCAGCGCGGCGCCGGCACCCTGCACCACGCGCGCGCCGATCAGCATCTCGCCGCTCGTAGCGAGGCCGCAGACGAGCGACGAGATCGTGAAGATCGTGAGGCCGGCGATGAAGATCAGCCGGCGTCCGAGCAGGTCGGCGAGCTTGCCGCCGGTGAGCATCAGCGACGCGAACGTCAGCGCGTAGCCGGTGACGATCCACTCGAGCTCCGACAGGCCGACGCCGAGATCACGTGCGATCGACGGCAGCGCAACGTTGACCACGGTGTTGTCGAGCATGATCATGAAGAGGCCGAAGGCGACAGCACCGAGCGTCCACCACTTGCGCGCTTCCTCCGAGATGAATTCGAGCCTCATGGTTAGTGGGCACTATCTTAGGGGTCACTAACCCCTCCCGTCAATGACGCAGCGTCTCGCAGCCGCCGCCGCCCGCCATCCTTGGCGTGCCGTCGCTGCGTGGATCATCGCCGTGGTCCTCGCCTTCGCGGTGATCGTCTTCTTCCTCGGGGACGCGCTGACCGGGGAGGCGGAGCAGCTGAACAATCCGGAGTCGCAGCAGGCGTACGACTTGCTGGCCAAGCGGCTGCCGTCGACGCCGGGCGAGTACACCAGCGACGTCGTCGTCGTCCGCTCGGACTCGGTGGCGCCGAGAACCCTGAGGTTCCAGGCGAAGGTTCGGGAGGTCGTCAGCACGCTGCGCGGGACGCCCGGCGTCGTCAACGTGATCGACAAGCCGACGGCGTACAGCCGGCGTGCCGCAGTGATCGAGGTCGGGCTGGCCGATGAGGAGGCCGCAGCGAACGTCGTCGACGTCCTCGCCGGGCAGGACGACGACACCTTCGACCTCTACGTGACCGGCGAATGGACCGTGGAGCAGGATTTTCAGAAGCTCTCCGAGGAGGACTTGCAGAAGGGGGAGCTGCAGTTCGGGCTCCCCGCTGCGCTGATCGTGCTCCTGCTGGTCTTCGGGGCCGTCGTCGCCGGGCTGATTCCCCTGATCCTGGCGCTGATCGCGATCATCACGGCGCTCGGCCTGACCGCACTCGTCGGGATCCCCTTCGACCTCTCGATCTTCACGGTGAACATGCTCTCGGGCATGGGCCTCGCGCTCGGGATCGACTACTCGCTCTTCGTCGTTTCCCGCTTCCGCGAGGAGCGCTCGAGCGGCCGGGAGAGGCTGGACGCGATCACCGCCACGGGCTCGACGGCGAGCCGAGCGGTGCTCTTCAGCGGGCTTGCATTCGTCGTCGCGATGCTCGGCCTGCTCCTGATCCCGAACACGATCTTCCGCAGCCTCGCGGTGGGCGCGATCCTCGTCGGCATCACCGCCGTCCTCGGCGCGCTGACCCTGCTCCCCGCGATCCTCAGCCTGCTCGGCGATCGGGTGAACTTCCTCCGCATTCCGCTGATCGGGCGCGGAGCCGAGCGGGGGACCGGCGCCGAGGGCCGGTTCTGGGGCGGGATCGTCCGCGGCGTGATGCGGCGGCCAGTGATCAGCCTCGTGCTCAGCGCGGCGGTGATGCTCGCGCTCGCGATTCCGGTGCTCGACTTCCAGACGGGCGAGGCCGGGATCCGGACGATGCCGGATCGGTTCCCGTCGAAGCAGGGCTTCACGGCCCTCGAGCAGGAGTTCGGTGTCGGCACGACGGACACGGTCCAGGTGGTCGTCGACGGGCCTGCGGCGCGGTCGGACGTTCAGAGCCTCGCGGCGAAGATCCGGGCGAATGGCGCCCTGCGGGACGTGGACGTGAACTACTACGCCGACGGCCTGGCTGTGATCGAGGCCGTTCCCTCGGGCGACAGCCGCGACGAGAGCGCCCTCGCCGCGGTGCGACAGCTCAGAAGGGAGGACGTCCCCGGAGCCCGTGTCCTCGTCACGGGCGAGACCGCCGAGAGCGTCGACTACTTCGCGCTGACCGACCAGTGGCTGCCGATCCTGATCGCGTTCGTCCTCGGCCTCTCGTTCGTGCTGCTCACGATCGCCTTCCGCTCGATCGTCGTCGCCGGCACGGCAATCCTGCTCAACCTGCTCTCGGTCGGAGCGGCCTACGGCGTCTTGATCCTCGTCTTCGAGAAAGGGATCGGGAACGACCTATTCGGCTTCCAGCAGGTCGACTTCATCGAGGCCTGGGTGCCGCTCTTCCTCTTTGCCGTCCTCTTCGGGCTCTCGATGGACTATCACGTCTTTCTGCTCAGCCGGATCCGGGAGCGCTACCTGCAGACGGGCGATAGCGACGTCGCGGTCGCCCATGGGATCGGCTCGACGGCGAGGCTGATCACCGGCGCGGCGTTGATCATCATCGCCGTCTTCGGCGGCTTTGCCGTCGGTGATCTCGTCGCGTTCCAGCAGATGGGGTTCGGCGTCGCCGTGTCGCTGCTGCTCGACGCCACGATCATCCGGTCCGTGCTGCTCCCGGCGACGATGAAGCTCCTCGGCGACTGGAACTGGTACCTCCCGCGCTGGCTGCACTGGCTGCCGGACTTCCACGTCGAGGGCGCGCGCTGAGCGAGGTCGTCTGGACCCCGAGCCCCGAGGTCGTCGAGCGGGCGAACGTGACGCGCCTCGCGCGCCGACACGGACTCGACGGCTACCGGGAGCTCGTGGCGCGGTCGCAGGAGGAGCCGGAGTGGTTCTGGCCGGCGGCGATAGAGGACCTGGGCCTCGAATTCGCGAAGCCGTGGTCGAAGGTGGTCGATCGGTCGCGTGGGCCGGAGTGGTGCCGCTGGTTCGTCGGCGGCAAGCTCAACATCGCCTGGAACTGCGTGCACCGGTGGGCCCGCGGGGATCGGGCGGACGCCGAGGCGGCCGTCTGGGAGGGCGAAGACGGCTCGGAGGCGGTCTTCAGCTTCCGGCAGCTGTCCGAGGCCGTGACACGGCTGGCCGAGGCTCTGGTCCGGCTCGGCGTCGAGCCCGGCGACCGCGTGGCGATCTACCTGCCGATGTCACCCGAGGTCGCGATCGCCTCGCACGCCTGCGCCCACATCGGCGCGGTGCAGGTCCCGATCTTCTCGGGCTTCGCGGCGCCGGCCGTCGCGGCGCGCCTCCAGGACTCCGAGGCCAAGGTGCTGATCACAGCCGACGGGTCGCTGCGGCGCGGACGAGAGGTCCCGATGAAGGCGATCGCCGACGAGGCCGCGGCGGAGGCGCCCGCGCTCGAGCACGTGATCGTCTGGCGGCGGCTCGGGGCGGATGCGGTGTCGATGGAGGCGGGACGCGACGCGTTCTGGGAGGACGCGATCGACGCGTCGCCGGGCGAGCTCGAGCCGCTCGACGTGGATTCCGAGCACCCGTACCTCCTGGCGTACACCTCCGGGACGACCGGCCGGCCGAAGGGCGTCGTCCACGTACAGGGCGGCTTCCTCGTCTCGATCGCGCGCGAGGTCTGTTACCAGGCGGACGCGGGGCCTGACGACGTCCTCCACTTCGCGACGGACATGGGCTGGATCATGGGCCCGTGGACCGTCGTCGGCGGAGGGGCGACAGGCACGACGCTCGTGTTCGCGGAGGGCGCGCCGGACTGGCCGACCGACCGGCTCTGGCGGCTCGTCGAGCGGCAGCGGGTTTCGATCCTCGGCCTCTCGCCCACGCTCGTCCGTGCGCTGATTCCGCACGGGAACCCTGAGGCGGATCTGTCGTCGCTCCGCGTGATGGTGACGACCGGTGAACCGTGGAACCCCGATCCCTACATGTGGCTCTTCGAGCAGGTCGGCGGCGGCCGAGCCCCCATCATCAACTGCTCGGGCGGCACCGAGATCGGCGCCTGCTTCCTCTCGCCGGTGCCGTCGATCCCGATCAAGTCGTGCTCGCTCGGGGGGCCGGCGTTGGGGATGGCGATGGACGTCGTGGACGCCGAAGGCCGGTCCCTGGTCGGGACGGGCGAGGTCGGCGAGCTCGTGTGCCGCAAGCCGTTCCCGGCGATGACGCGCGGGTTCTGGCGCGACGAGGAGCGCTACCTCGACGCGTACTGGCGGCGGTTTCCCGGGATCTGGACGCACGGGGACTGGGCGTCGGTCGACGAGGACGGCTACTGGTTCCTCCACGGGCGTTCCGATGACACGCTCAACATCGCCGGCAAGCGGATCGGGCCGGCCGAGCTCGAGTCGGCGGCGGTCGCACATCCCGGTGTTCTGGAGGCGGCCGCGGTGGGAATCCCTCACGACGTGAAGGGAGAAGTGGCCTGGGTGTTCTGCATCCCGGCGCCTGGCGTGGACGTCGACGACGGGCTCGCCGCGGAGGTCTCCGCGCTCGTCGCCGAGCAGCTCGGGAAGCCGTTCCAGCCCGAGCGGGTCGTCTTCGTGACTGCGCTTCCGAAGACGCGCAGCGCGAAGATCATGCGACGCGCAGTGCGGGCGAAGGCGCTCGGCGACGACCCGGGCGACCTGTCCTCGCTGGAGAACCCCGAAGCGCTGGAAGAGATCGCCAATGCCGTCTGAGCTCGAGGGCGTCGCGCTCGTGACGGGCGGCGGGCGCGGGATCGGCGAGCGGATCGCGCGGGAGCTCGCGGACGCCGGGATGAAGGTCGCCGTCGCCGCGCGCTCGAAGGACCAGGTCGAGCGCGTCGCCGAGGAGATCGAAGGCCTGGCGGTAGTCGTCGACGTCTCCTCCCGCGAGTCGGTCGAGGAGATGGTGTCACGCGTCGAGTTCGAGCTCGGGCCGATCGACTTGCTCGTCGCGAACGCCGGGATCCACGGCCCGCGCGGCAAGACGTGGGAGGTCGAGCCGACTCGGTGGTGGCAGACGCACGAGGTGAACGTGAAGGGCGTCTTCCTCTGCTGCCGGACGGTGATCCCGAAGATGATCGAGCGCGGCTCCGGGCGGATCGTGATCACCGCGAGCGGCGCTGCCTACCTGCCCGGCTCGTCCGGCACCGCGTACAGCTCGAGCAAGGCGGCGGTGAATCGCTTCGGCGAGACGCTCGCGAACGAGCTCCGCGAGTACGGCATCCCCGTCTTCCCTTTCAGCCCTGGCCTCGTGCAATCGGACATGACGAAGGACGCCCCGGCCGACTCGCCGTGGACGCCGCCCGAGCTCGCGCCGCAACTCGTGCGCGTGCTCGCCTCAGGGCGAGCCGACGCCCTGAGCGGCCGCTACCTCCACGCGGAGCACGACGACATCGAGGATTTGATCCGCCGCGCGGACGAGCTCCAACGGGACGACATGAACGCGATCCGGCTGCAGCGCTAGGGCCCTTAACGGGACCAGGTCCCGTTAAGAAGCTCCGCGCCGTTTCGCTTGATCAACCGGTTCGCACCGAGTGCCGAGCCCTTAACGGGACCAGGTCCCATTAAGAAAGCGCTGCGGAAGTGGAGCTCTTCCTCCACCGCTACGAGCGCGGGATGATCCAGGTCGCCCGGGCTGAGCCGAGGACACGGCCGTCGTCCCCGTAGAGCGCCGTCCCCGCGTAGAGCTTCCGGCCGTCATCGCCAACTGGCCACGCCATCACGACGCACGGCTCGCCGGGGTGCGGCAGATGCTCGACCCGGGCCGTCAGCCGGCCCAGGACCGGCGTTCCGCGCCAGCCCGACTGGACTGCGTACGCGCCGGGGCAGTCGAGGGCAGCCCAGACGAACTCCGGCGCGACGAACTCCCCCCGCGGCGTCCAGGTGGCCGCGACGACTCCGTCCCCCTCGGCAACCGGCCCTGCGTAGATCCCGAGGCCGTCGTCGCGAGACCAGCCGCACACGAAGCACTCGGGGAAGACGCTGTCGGTGTCCCCATTCGGCAGCGCCGCGGCCGCGGCGTCGTCGAACGAGATCGGCTCCGGCAACTCGAGCTCCAGCTCCGCCGGCTCCGCCTCCGCCACGACCGCATCGCCGTCCCTCAGCTCGAGGGTCCCGTCCGTCACGACCTCGAGCGGACGTTCGAGCGGCGGCGGCAGCCGCAGGGTCACCTCGGCCGGCCCGTGCATGAACGACGCCAGCATCCCGCAGGTATAGCCGCCGTTCGCCGACTCGTTGGGACCGCGAAACTTCCGGTCGATGACCAGCTCCACGCTCGGTAGACTATGTTTTCGACTGTGAGGCGAAAACCTTGAGGCTCGCACTGGCCCAGATCAACACCACCGTCGGCGACCTCGACGGGAACCGGGAGCGGATCCTTGGCCGCATCACCGAGGCCCGCGAGGCGAACGCCGACCTCGTCCTCTTCCCCGAGCTCGCCGTCACCGGTTACCCGCCGGAGGATCTCCTCTTCCGCCCCGAGTTCCTCCGTCAGGCGCGCCGCAGCCTCGAGGAGGTCGCCGCGCACACGACCGGCATCGCGGCCCTCGTCGGCTTCCCGTGGCTCGACCGCGACCTCTTCAACGCCTGCGCCATCCTCGCCGACGGCGAGGTGAAGGCGATCTACCCGAAGCGCTTCCTCCCCAACTACGGCGTCTTCGACGAGGTGCGCTACTTCCAGCCCGGCCGCGACCTCCTCCTGCTCCGCGTCGGCGAGGCCCTGATCGGCCCGACCGTCTGCGAGGACATCTGGCAGCCCGGCCCGCCCGCCACCGACCTCGCGCTCGCAGGCGCGCACGTGATCGCGAACATCTCGGCCTCGCCGTTCCACGTCGGGAAGGGACAGGAGCGCGAGGAGATGCTGATCACTCGTGCCCGCGACAACGCCTGCTGGGTCGTGCTCGTGAACGCGGTCGGCGGCCAGGACGAGCTGATCTTCGACGGCCACAGCCTGGTGATCGATGAGGAGGGCGAGGTCGTCGCGCGGGCCCCATCGTTCGAGGAGGCGCTGGTCGTCGTCGACATCGACGCGGAGACGGCGATCGCGCGACGGCTCGTCGACGCCCGCCGCCGCGCCCTCGCGCGCGAGCGCGAAGTGCCGGACCCGCCGGTGGTCGACCTCGGCGCCGAGCGGCGCCAGGAGAGCGCCGCGACGCCCCCGCTCGCAGAGCCGCTCGACCACCTCGAACAGATGCGCCTCGCCCTCGAGCTCGGGCTACGCGACTACGTGGAGAAGAACGGCTTCAGCGACATCGTGATCGGCGTCTCCGGCGGGATCGACTCCGCGCTCACGCTGGCGCTAGCGATGGAGGCGCTCGGCCCGGGGCGCGTTCACGCCGTCTCGATGCCCTCGCGCTACTCCTCGCCCGAGACGCGCCGCGACGCTGAGGCGGTCGCGCGCAACCTGGGCGCGAGCTTCCGGGAGATCCCGATCGACCCGATCTTCGACGGGTTCGAACAGGCACTTGCCGGCGCCTTCGAGGGCAAGGATCGGGATCTCACGGAGGAGAACCTCCAGGCGCGGATCCGCGGGACGCTTCTGATGGCGCTCTCGAACAAGTTCGGCTGGCTCGTCGTCGCGACCGGGAACAAGTCCGAGCTCTCGGTCGGCTACTCGACGCTCTACGGCGACATGGCCGGCGGCTTCGCGCTCCTGAAGGACGTCTACAAGACCGACGTCTTCCGCCTCTCACGCCATTTGAACGAGCGCGCCGGCCGGGAGCTGATCACGCAGACGATCATCGACCGCGCGCCGTCCGCCGAGCTTCGCGACAACCAACGCGACGAAGACTCGCTGCCGCCCTACCCCGCTCTCGACAAGGTGCTCGAGGCCTACGTCGAGGAAGACCGCTCGCGCGAGGAGCTGATGACGGACGGGTTCGATCGCGGCACAGTCGACCGCGCCCTCGCGCTGATCGACCGCGCGGAATACAAGCGCAGGCAGGCGCCACCCGGGGTGAAACTCCGCCCCAAGGCGTTCGGGCGCGACCGCCGCACGCCGATTACGAATCGCTGGACCGGGTAACGGTCCCTCATGGCCAAGCTAAAGACGAAGACGAAGACACTCGAGGCAGGGCTGGTCGGCTGGCGCGAACAGCTGGCGAAGAAGGTCGAGAAGCCGGTCAGCAAGCGCACGCCGCTGAGGGCCCAGCAGATTCGCGCCATCCTCGGCGCGCTCTTTGTGATCAACGCCGCGCTCTATCTGGGTCGGGTGTTCAACCGCGCGGTCACCCAGCGCCGCTAGACGCCGACCTCGATCGGCTCGTCGGGCGCGCCCTGCGTGACGAGCGCGCGCAGCCGGTCGCCCAGATCCGCTGGGGCGAACGTCTCCCGCGACGCTTCGATCTCGTCGATCGTCCACCAGCGAACGCCGGTGACGTACTCCTCACGGAGCTGCTCCGGCGACAGGTGCGGCTTGAGCTCGAAGCGATCGGTTCGGACGACGTAGTAGCGCTCCCGCTGCCCGGCGTAGTCGCCGAGCGGATCCTGAAAGAGGTGCTCCCGGATCCAGACGTGCGGCCCGATTTCCGGGCCCTCGAGGCCCACCTCCTCGGCCAGCTCCCGACGCAGCGCCTCCTCGTCCGACTCGCCCGGATTGGTCCCTCCTCCCGGTGTCGCCCAAACCGTGCGCCGGCCGAAGTCGAAGAGGACGAGGACGGTCCGGTCGTCGGGGTCGAGCACGATCGCCCGCACGGCGTCCCGGATCCTCATCGCGCGAGCTCCCGGAGCTCGCGGAACCAGCGCAGCCGCTCCGCGTAGGGGACGGCGGCGTTCGCCGGCGAGGTGGACGGCAGGACGAAGAGCTGCGACTCCCCCAACCGCCGCTCCTGTACGCCGAGCTCCGGCCGCTCCCGGAACGCGCCACGGTAGGCCTCTTTCCCGACGAACGCGAGCCAGCGCGGACGCAGCTCCGTTGCCACCTGCTCGAGCCGCTCCGCCGACCCCTTGAAGTCCGCTCGGCGCAGATCGCCGGAACCGGGCGTCGTCCGGTAGGCGGCGTTCGTCAGGCCGAGGCCGAGTGCCGGCAGGTCGTGCTGCTCCGGCGGCGAGTAGAGGCGCGGGGTGAAGCCGGCGTCGTGGAGCAGCCGCCAGAAGTCGTTCCGCGGATTCGCAAAATGCGCAGCCGCAGCGGCGGACCAGCGGCCCGGATTGATGCCGACGAAGACCACCTGCAGGTCGGGCGCGAGGACATCCGGGACGGCGCTAGGCGGCTTCGAGCTCGGCTTCGGGTTCGCGGGCATCGAGGCGCAACTCAAACAGGCGCCTGATGTCCTCGCCGCTCAGGCTGCTCTCGTACTGCGATCTCCGCGGTTCGAACCGCACGAGGTTGACGCTGTCCTCGTGGTCGCCGTAGCACCTGGCATAGCACTCGGCCTCGTTGAGCACACGCAAGCGCACGGCCTGACAGTAGGTTGCGCACCGGACGGTGCAGATCCGCGCGAAACACTTCGAGTACTGGATCAACCTCGGCGACGAGGGGTCGCTCTCGGCCGACGGCGAGCCGGTCCCGCTCGGGGAGAACGTCAGCGCCGAGCATCTCCTCCTCGCCGGGCTCGCGCGGTGCTCGGTCTCCAGCCTCGCGTACTTCGCGCGGCAGCGGAAGGTCGAGGCGAAGGCGACCGCGCACGCGTCCGGCACCGTCACGCGCCGGGACGAAGACGACCGCTACGGGTTCACCGAGCTCGAGTGCCGGATGGACGTCCAGCTCGACCCCGAGCCGGAGCCCGAGGCACTGCGCTCCTTGCTCGAGAGCGCCGAGTGGGGCTGCTTCGTCGGCGCCTCGCTCAAGCCGGCGCCAACCTACAAGTGGCGGGTAAACGGGACCGACCTGTGAGCGTCGCCACGCTCGACGTCCAGGCGGTCCGCGCGCGCTTCTCCGCGCTCCAGCGCCCGGAGGCGTTCTTCGACGGCCCGGCCGGGACGCAGGTGCCGGACGAGGTGATCGACGCGATCGCCGACTACCTCCGCCACTCGAACGCGAACGTCGGCGGCGAGTTCGAAACGAGCCGCCACACGGAGGAGGTGATCGCCCGTGCTCGCGACGCCGCCGCCCGCTTCCTCGGCTGCGCCCCCGACGAGACGATCTTCGGGCCGAGCATGACGAACCTCAACTTCATGCTCACGCGAACACTCGGCCGGGAGCTGAAGCCCGGCGACGAGGTGGTCGTGACGAAGCTCGACCACGACGCGAACGTCTCGCCATGGCTCGAGCTCGCGCACGACCTCGGGATCGTCGTCCGCTTCGCCGAGATCGACCTGTCCGACGTCGAGGAGCAACTCTCCGAGCGGACGCGCGTCATCGCCTTCCCGTGGGCGTCGAACGCGCTCGGAACGCTCATCGACGTCGAGGGGATCTGCGGGCTCGCGCACGAGGCCGGGGCCCTGGCCTGGGTCGACGCCGTCCACTACGGCCCGCACGGGCCGATCGACGTCGTGGGCGTCGAGGCCGACGTCCTCGTCTGCTCGCCGTACAAGTTCTACGCGCCCCACCTGGGCCTCGCGTTCGTCCGCCGCGAGCTGAAGGAACGCTGGCGCCCGTACAAGGCGCGGCCGGCGCCCGGGTACGAGACGGGCACGCTGCAGCACGAGCTCCTCGCGGGCTTCGTCGCCGCGGTCGAGTACATCGAGTCGGTCGGGTGGGACGCGATCGTCGCGCACGAGCGCGAGCTCGGGCAGCGCTTCCTCGACGGCCTCCCGGAACACATCCGGCTCTACGGGCGGAACACGATGGACGGCCGGGTTCCGACCTTCGCCCTCAACGTCCCGGGGCGCTCACCCGAGGAGGTGGCACGGCACCTCGGCGGCCGCGGCATCTTCGTCTGGCACGGCGACTACTACGCGATCGAGGTCATGAAGCGCCTCGACCTGTCCGACGGCGCCGTCCGCGTGGGGATCGTCCACTACAACACGGCCGAGGAGGTCGACCGGCTGCTCGCCGAGCTCGCGCGCTGTTCGTCTGCACCCGCGGCCGGCTAGAGCGCGCGGGAGGCGGACGGCCACCACTCGGCGGAGCGCCGGGTCGCGGCGTTCGAGCGCGAGTAGCTCTTTGCCGCCGACTCGTCCACCGAGAGCGTCACGGGCCCGTGGGCGATCAAGCCCGGCTCGGCGCGTTCCCGGATCAGATCGGCGAAGAAGCCGTCGACGAGCCACTCCCGGCCGGGTGCGACCGCCGCCCGGGCGCTGATGCGCACGAGGCGCTCGCCGAGCTCGTCGATCCGATCGATCCGCGGCCGGCGGATGAAGGTCGTCGGGCCCTCGGGGAGGATCCCGGCCACGGCGTCGACGATCGCCATGCCCTCGTCGCGCTCGGTGACGTAGACCTCGAGCTGGAGCTCCTTGACGCCGCTCGGCAGCACCCGCACCGACGGGATCTGCGAGTTGTGGATGTGGATCACCTCGCCGTCCAGCGTTCGCAGCCGCGTGTGGCGGAGCGAGACGTCCTCGACGATCCCCTGGAGCTCGTGCATCGGGATCTGGATCGTGTCGCCGACCGAGTACCAGCGCTCGAGGAACATGGCGAGCCCGGCGATGATGTCCATCAGGACACGCTGGATCGCGAAGCCGGCGAGGATCAGCAGGAACGAGGCGCCGGCAAGGGCGGTGAGGCGGTCGACGCCGCCGATCAACTGCCCGACAGACAGCACGGCCGCCGTCGCGAAGCCGAGGTAGGTGACCGCCGCGCGGAAGATCGAGACTTGTGTCTCGCGGCGCTTCAGCCGCCGCATCTTCCCGGCCTGCGTGAGGTCGAGCGCGGCCGAGCGCCGGTCGTTCCAGACCAGCACCTTGAGTGCCACGAACGCCGCGGCGCGGGCGAGCAGCCAGGCCGCCGCGAACAGCAGAACGATGACGATGGGATCGAACATGGGAGTCGCAGGCAAGCTATCGACGTGACCCCGAGTCCCGAAAGCGTTTTCAGACACTTTTTACAAGGGTTCACCAGACGGTGAAGATCCTCGTCCTCGGAGGCACGAAATTCCTGGGGCGGGCCACCGTCCAAGCGGCGCTCGCGCGCGATCACGAGCTCACGCTCTTCAACCGCGGCGAGACCAATCCGGACCTCTTCCCCGACGTCGAGCAGCTCCGCGGAGACCGCACGAAGGATCTCGCTGCACTCGCGGGCCGCGAGTGGGACGCCGTCGTCGACGCGTCGGGGTACATCCCGGCTGACGTGCGCGCCTCGGCCGAGGAGCTCCGCGAGCGCGTCGGCCGCTACCTCTTCGTCTCGAGCATCTCGGTCTACGCCGACTTCAGCTACGGCCCCACCGAGGACTCGCCGCGGTCGACGCTCGCGGAGGGGCAGCCGGAGGACGAGCTGATGCCCGAGTACGAGAACTACGGCGCGCTCAAGGCCCTCGCCGAGGAAGCCGTGACCGACCTCTACGGCGACCGCGCCCTGATCGTGCGCCCCGGGCTGATCGTCGGGCCGCACGACCCGACCGGCCGCTTCACCTACTGGGCGCACCGGATTGCCCGCGGCGGGGAGTTCCTGATCCCGGCGCCGCCGGACGAGCTCCAGCAGTTCGTCGACGTGCGCGATCTCGGCGCCTGGATGGTGGACCTGCTCGAGCGGGGCGCATCCGGCGCCTTCAACGCGACGCACCCCGGGACGAGCCGCGCCGAGCTCGTCGAGACCGCAACGCGGGTGTCCGGGTCGGACGCGCGGCCGGTGTGGACCGATCCCGACTGGCTCGCCGAGCAGAGCGTCGGGCAGTGGATGGAGCTCCCGCTCTGGGTCCACGGCCCCGACTCGGTCGGCATCCACCGAGCCGACGTCTCGCGCGCGGTTAACGCCGGGCTGACCTTCCGTCCGCTGGACGACGTTGTCCGCGACACCCTCGAGCAGGCGACGACGACGGAGGACGCCGGGCTCGCGCCGGAGCGGGAGCGCGAGCTCCTGGAGGCCTGGCGGACTTGAAGCCTCTCCTCGTCGCCGCCGCTGCCGCCCTTCTGCTCGCCGCTCCCGCCGGCGCCGCCGTAGTCGACGATGCGGCCCAGGCGCTCCGGGGCGACCCCGTCTACGTCCACCCGGAGGCGAGGCTGATCTCGGACATGGACGCCGCGTCGCTGCGTCGACAGATCCGCACCGAGGCGAACGGTCCCCTCTTCATCGCGTTGCTTCCCGCGTCCGCCGAGGATGAGGCCGGCGGGAGCGCCACCCAGGTGGCGCTCCGGCTTGGACGCTTGGTCCGCATCTCCGGTGTCTACGCGGTGGTCGTGGGCAACGAGTTCCGCGCCGTCTCGACGGATCTCGGGTCGGGGCGCGCCGCCTTGCTCGCGACCGAGGCGTTCGAGGCGCACCGGAACGGGGGCGTTTATCCCGTCCTCTCGGACTTCATCGGCCGCGTCGGCGAGGCCCGGCAGGGCCCGCCCACCGCGACGGGCGGATCGCGCGAGGGGTCGAGCTTCTGGCTGATCGGCCTGGTCGTCGGCGGCGCCGTCGTCGCCTGGGTCCTGTTCGCGCGGCGCCGGCGGCGGGCGCGCGAGTTGGCGGAGGTCAAGTCGGTTGCTCGAGAGGACCTCGTTGCGCTGGCAGACGACGTCAGCGGCCTCGAGGCCGACGTCGAACGGAATCCGGAGGCGAAGGAGGCCTATTCGCGCGCGCTCGCCGAGTACGACCGCGCGGACGATGCGTTCGACCGGTCGCGGTCGCCGCGCGATCTGGCCGCCGTGACGTCCGCGCTTTCCCAGGGGCGGTTCGAGATGGAGACGGCGAAGGCCCGGCTCGCCGGCAAGGAGCCGCCCGAGCAGCGCCCGCCGTGCTTCTTCGACCCGCGGCACGGGACGTCGGCGCGGGACGTCTGGTGGGACTCGCCCTACGGCGGCCGCACGCTCGTCCCCGCCTGCGAGCCCGACGCCCTCAAGGTCGAGGCGGGCGAGGAGCCTGACGCGCGCAAGATCCCGGTGAACGGGCGCGAGCGGCCGTACTGGGATGCGCCCTCGTACTACGGCCCCTGGGCCGGCGGGTTCTTCGGCGGGGGCCTGCTGCCCGGGCTCCTGATCGGGTCGGCCCTGGGCTCGACCTGGGGCGGCACGACCGACGCGAACGCGGCCGCCTTCGACGGCTGGGGCGGCGGCGACTTCGGCGGTGGAGATTTCGGCGGCGGCGGCGATTTCGGCGGCGGCGGGGACTTCTAGGCCGCGACGGCGGTGAGCGCCGACGCGGCCGCGCGGACCATCGCTGGCAGTTCCTCGTCCGGCAGGGCGCGTCCTGCGGCGAGGTCGTGCTCCCCGATTCCGCTGACGAAGCGCTCGTAGCGCGCCCGGTCGTCGGTCTCCATCGGCCGCTCGGCCTCCGCGTCGAGCCGCTCGAAGGCGCCCCAGAGGGTGCCGGCGAGCTCCGAGCGCTCGCGCGCGGCTGCGACGGCGGCCAGGCCGCCGAGCATGTACGCCACCTCGAGGGTCGAGCCCGCCTTGATCATCGTCGGCTGCGCCTCGACGAACCGCGCCAGCGCCCCCGCGACGTCGCCGCGGTCGAGCGCTAGGTCGCCGAGCGAGTGAATGCAGCCTGCGACGCCGACGAGGTCACCGGCCAGGCCGTACTGCTGGGCCGCCTCTGCTAGCAGCTGCTCGGCTCGCTCCAGGTCGCCTTCGCGCGCCGCGTAGTAGGCGAGAAACGTCATCCGGCCTCCGGCCGGCGCATGCTCCCCGAGGCGCAGGAAGAGTTCCATGCTCTCCTCGAGCAGCGCCTGCGCCTCCTGCCAACTTCCCTGCTCGGCCAGCAGGTGGCCGAGGCCGTGAAGGGCCCAGGCGAGCCTCATGTCGTCCCCTGCTGCTCGCGCAAGGTCGAGGCCCGCACGGAACCACGGCTCGGCGCGGTCGACCTCGCCCGCCTCGATTGCTGAGCGTCCGGCCAGTGTGAATGCGCCTGCCAGTACCGGTGCGTCCACGTCGCCGTCGAGGTCGAGGAGCGGCTCGAGCCAGCGGACCGCCTCGCGCTGGTGCATCCCCCGGATCCAGAACGGCTCGAGCGCCTCCGCCAAGGTCAGGCCGAGGCGCGCGTCCGACACCTCGACCGCGAACGCGAGCGCCGCGCGGAAATTGTCGAGATCCAGCGCCAGCCGGTCGAGCATGGGCTTCTCCTCCGGGCCGCGCGCGTACTGCCGTGCCTGCTGCGCGACCTCGAGCATGTGCTCCGCGAGGCGGCGTCGGGTCACGTCGAGCTCCCCGCTCTCCGCGAGGCGGGCGGCCGCGAACTCCCGAACGGTCTGGAGCATGAAGAAGCGGTCGCCGTCGGCGCGCACGAGCCCGGCCTCGGTCAGCGCGAGGAGGTCGGCGGGGTCGGCGCCGCAGACGTCCGCGGCTGCCTCTGCGGACCAGCCGCCGCGAAAGGCCGCGAGCCGCGCCAGGAGCACTTGCTGCGCCTCGTCCAACAGGTCGTAACTCCACGCGATGGCGGCCGTGAGCGTCCGCTGGCGGGCGGGGCCGTCGCGGCGTCCGCCGAGCTCGGGGAGCTGATCCTCGAGCCGGTCGGCAAGCCTGGCGGGAGTGGTCCCGCGAGCACGGGCGGCGGCGAGCTCGAGCCCGAGCGGCAGCCGGTCGAGCCGGTCGCAGATCCGGCGGACCGGCTTTCCGTCCGCGAAGCGCGGGTTCACCTCCCGGGCGCGCTGGAGGAAGAGGCTGGCGGCATCGTCCGGCGCCAGCGGCTCGACTCGGTACCGGCGCTCGCGCGGAAGGCGGAGCGGAACCCTGCTCGTCACGATCACCGCGAGCGAAGGAGCGGACGAGGTCAGCTCGACCAGAGCGGGTGCGGCGTCGAGGAGGTGCTCGAAGTTGTCGAGCACGAGGAGCAGCCGACGCGCGCCCAGGCGGCCGGCCAGCTCATCCGCGTCCTTCAGAGCGAGCGTCGCCGCGATCGCCGCCGGCACGAGCGCCGGATCCCGGAGAGGCGAGAGGTCGACGAGGTACACGCCGTCCGGGAACTCATCCACCAGGCCGGCGGCGACCTCGGTCGCGAGACGCGTCTTGCCACTGCCCCCGGCGCCCGTCAGCGTGACGACACGCCCGGAGCGGACGAGACCGCGGAGCTCCTCCAGCTCGCGATCGCGGCCCACGAGCGCCGTCTCGGGCACCGGCAGGTTCGAGTTCGGCGGCTCCCGGTCGGGCGTGTGCGTCTCGTGGAGCAGGGCAAGAAAGCGTTCCGCCGGCGGTGTCAGCGGGATGCCGCCGGTCCTCACGACCGAGATCGTGCGAACCAGCCGCCAGCGCGGCACGTCGAGGATGACCAGGCGGCCGGCCTCCAGCTCGAGGTCGAGCGCGAGCCGGCTGATCGCGGCGATGCCGGCGCCCCGGGCGACCGCCAGCTTGACCGCCTCCCACGAGGGCAGCTCGAGCGTGCCTACGGCGTGCAGGCCCAGCTCCCAGCGCGCCGTCTCGACAGCGGCGCGCGTCGCCGAGCCCTCCTCGCGCGAGACCCAGGTCAGCCCTTCGAGCTCCTTCGGGCGCAGGCGGCGGCCGCCCAAAGCGGGCGGCCCCACGAGCACCACCTCGTCGTCGATCAGCGGGTCGCTGTCGAGCTCGGGCGGAACCGTCAGCCCGCCGACTACGGCCAGCTCCGCGCGGTGCGAGCGGACGAGTTCGAGGGCTCCCGCCGACGTCGCTTCCTCGAACTCGATCTCGACGCCCGGGTGCCGTTCCCCGAAACGCGCCAGCACCTCCGGCAGCACGTACGTGCCCGGCACGCCGGAGGCCGCGATCGAGAGCGTGCCCGTCTCGGCCTCCTCACCTGCAGCAAGCGCCCGGCGGCCGTTCGCTAGGAGCGCCTCGGCACGCAGCACGAACTCAGCGAGGACCTCGCCCGCGGGCGTCAAGGTTGCGCCTTCACGGCCCCGGGTGACGAGACGGCTGCCGAGCTCTCGCTCGAGCGACGCGAGATGCTTCGACACCGCCGGCTGGCTGACGTACAGCTCCTCGGCGGCGCGCGACAACGAGCCGCGGCGCGCGATCGCCGCGAACGCCCGCAACCTCGCCTCGAGTTGCATCACCTGAAGTTATAGAAGACGCACGAAAGATGTATTTGAGTTCCGACTCCGTCGGGCGTACCGTCGAAGGCGAGCTCGAAACGGCGGCGAACTCGCACGGCCGCCGAGAGCGCTACCGCAGGAGGTATCCACCATGCGCAGGCACAGCTGTGCTGCGATCCTCGTCACGCTCGCCGGCCTGCTCGCGATCGGGCTGACGGCCTCGCTCGCCGGGGCCGGCGCACGGGATCGCCTGACCAACGTCCACGGAACGGTGTGGGTTGCGAACCGGGGCGCCCATACGATCCGCGGCTTCGACTCGTCCACCGGCGACGTCGTCTCCACCGTTGCGATGAGCGGCAACTCGCAACCCGGTGACCTCGCCTTTGCCCGCGGCAAGCTCTACGTCGCGGAGGAGTTCGGGACACCGCCGGCAATCGCGATCGTCGATCCCCGATCCGGCACGGTCTTGAAGCGGATCGAGCTGCCGCCGGGTTCACGCCCCCATCACGTCCATGCGAGCCGGGGCGGCAGGCTCGTAGCGTTCGGCCTCTACGGGACGGACACCGTGGCGGTCGTCGACACCTGCTCGGATGAGCTGCTGGGACGCTGGGACATCAATCCCGACACCGTGGCCGGGCGGGCGCACGCGGCGGTCTTCTCGCCGGACGGACGTGTCCTCTATGTCGCGAGCGACGCGTCGAACGAGATCGTCGCCCTCGACCCGCGCTCGGGCGAGATCCTCTGGCGCCTGAACGTCCCGGGCGCGCACGAGCTCGCCGTCACGCGCGACGGCCGGACCGCCTACGTCAGCCGCAGGACAGCCAATCGCCTCGCCGTAATCGACCTGACCGAGCACGCAGCCTACACCGACGTGCTCGAGCTCGGGTTGCCGGACACGCTGCGCCTGTCCCGCGGCGACCGGCAGCTGACCGTCGGCCTACGAACGACGCCGGCGCAGCTCGCCGTTGTCGACACGAAGTCGTTGACCTATGCGCTCGTGCGGATCGGGCCGCCGCTCGAGACCACCACCGTGGCGGGACATCAGTGGACGTCCCGCAATGGGCGCTACACGTTCGCCGCCTACGAGGGGGGATCGAGCCCGGGCATCGCCGTGATCGACCACCGGGACGGGAATGCGATCGTCGGAACGCTTCCCTATCCGGGGCGGCCGCACGGCGTCGACCTGGCTCGCGACCAGCTGCGGTAGCGCAGCCGGCGGGAGGGCGGCGGCGCCCCCCACCCGCCGCGTCTACTCGTATGCGGCGCGGGCGCGCTCCCAGCGCTCGTCGTCGCGCCGGATGCGGTCCGGGTTCACACCTCGCGCGTCCGCGAGCGCCAGAGTGAGGAGCTGGAAGCGGACGATGTCCACGACCGGGTGGCGCGTCGGGACGAACTCGACGTCGCAGCCGAGCTCGCGGAGCGCGGCAATCGCCTCGCGGGCGCGCTCGGCCGCGCGCCCCTCTCCCTCAAGGACGAAGCAACGGACGGACTCGTCGACAGCGGCGAGGTAGCCGTGGAGCAGCTGCTCGGTGTGGTGCCACTCGGCCGCGACGAAGGCGCCCTCGCGGAGCTTGAGCGCTGCCTCCTGCGCCGTCGGCCAGGCCCGGCCGGCGCCCGCAACGAGAAACCGCTCGTGATCCGTGGCCAGTGCCGGACGCTCGAGCTCCTGCTCCACGAGCTCGGGCAGTTCCGCGATGTCCTGGCCGTTCAGCGCGGCGATCCCCGCGACGGCGCACGTATAGCTGGCGGTATGGCACCAGCTCTCCTCGACGGCCGGAGTGACGACGACCACGTGGTCGGCCTCGTCCGCAATCGCGCTCTCGGCCTTGCCGGTGATCAGCCAGGTCGGGCCCTGCCAGGCGCGGACCGCTTCCAGCGTCAGCGGCGTGTCACCTTCGTGGCTGACGGCGACGAGGAGGTCGGCGTCCCGCTCCGGCCGGAGCACCAGCTCGAGGGCGTGGACCGCGTCGCCGCCCGTCTGCGCCGCGTGGAACGAGGTCCCGCAGCCGGTGAAGAGGAGCTTCCCCTCCGGGAATCGGCCCGCGGTCGGCACCTGGCGCAGCCAGTCCGGCTGGGCGAAGAGCGCAGCTCTGGTCTTCTCTCCGGGCATTGAGGCGTCTAATACCATCCCGGCGGTGGAGGGCTTCGACTTCGTCCACCGTGAGTCGGTGCGGTTCCGCGACCTGGACGCGATGGGGCATGTGAACAACGCGGTCTTCATGACCTACATGGAGGCCGCGCGGATCGCCTACCTCGAGGCGCTCGGCGCCGGCCAGCACCCGCTGCAGTGGCTGATCCTCGCCCGGGCCGAGGTCGACTTCCGATCGCCGATTGCCATGGGCGAGACCATCGAGGTGGGCGTGCGGACCCCGAGGATCGGGACGAAGAGCTTCGACCTGGAGGAACAGGTTCGAGCCGACGGCCGGCTCGCCGCCGAGGGCAGGTTCGTCCTCGTCGCCTACGACTACGAGACATCCAGCTCGCGCGAGCTTCCCGCCGACTGGCGCGAGCTGCTGGAGGGAGTGCCTGTCTGATGAGCGTGTTCACGAGAGAGACCCTGTCGAACGGCGTCCGGCTGCTCGGGGCGCCGATGCCGCAGGTGCAGTCGGTCGCCTGCTTCATCATGTTCGCCGCCGGCTCACGGTACGAGACGGCGGAGACGAGCGGCATCGCCCACTTCGCGGAGCACATGTTCTTCAAGGGCACGGAGCGGCGGCCGACGGCGCAGCAGATCGGAAACGAGCTCGACGGGATCGGCGCCGAGTTCAACGCGTTCACGAGCAAGGAGTACACGGGCTACTACGTGAAGTGCGCCGCCGAGCACCGCGAGCACGCCTTCGACGTGCTCGTCGACATGCTCCAGCACTCGAAGTTCGAGCCGGAGGAGATCGACCGCGAGAAGGGCGTGATCGTCGAGGAGATGAACATGTACTTCGACACGCCGCGCGACTACATCTCCGGCGTCTACCACCAGCTCCTGTACGGGGACACGCCGCTCGGCTGGGACATCATCGGGCGGAAGGAGACCGTGCGCGGAGCGACCCGCGAGACGTTTCTCGACTACGTGAACACCTGGTACCGCGGCGAGCGAACGGTCGTCGGCGTGGCCGGGAACTACCCCGAGAGCGTCCGCGACGAGATCGAGGCGCTGCTCGCCGAGGTGCAGCCCGGTGCGCCGGAGGGGCCGCCGCCGGTCGAGGTCGAAAACGGCGCGGGCCCGCGCGTGAAGGTGCATTCGAAAGAGTCCGACCAGGCGCACATCTGCATCGGCGTGCCGAGCTACCGGCTCGACCATCCAGACCGGTACGCGCTGCAGCTCGTCGGGACCGTGCTCGGGACGGGGATGTCGTCACGCCTCTTCACCGAGGTGCGGGAGCGGCGCGGGCTCGCGTACTACGTGTTCGCCACCAACCACTCGTACACGGACACGGGCACGCTCTACTCGCAGGCCGGCGTCGACATCAACCGGATCGACGAGGCGGTCGAGACGATCGCTCGGGAGCTGAAGAAGATCGCGGCGGAGCCGGTGCCGGCCGAGGAGCTCCAGAAGGCGAAGAACGTCGCCAAGGGCCGCTTCGTCCTCCAGACAGAGAGCCCACACGGGATGATCATGTTCGGGCTGCGGCGCGAGGTCCTGGAGGGGCACGCCACGGAGCCGGAGGAGGTCCTTGCCGAGATCGACAAGGTGACGGCGGACGACGTCCAGCGCGTCGCGCAGGACGTCCTCGGCGGCGACGGCCTCAACCTGGCGCTGATCGGCCCGTTCGACGACAGCTCGCGCTTCGAGCAGCTGCTGTCCGCGCCCTAAGCGTACGGCGCACTCGACATGTACTTGAAGCCGCTGTCGACGGCGAGCGTGACGACGACCGCGTCCGGGCCGAGCTGATCGGCCAGCCGGCGGGCGCCGACGACGTTTGCACCCGACGAGATGCCCGCGAAGATGCCCTCGTCCTCGGCGAGGCGACGCGTCATCTCGACCGCCTCGGCATCCTCGATCGCCCAGACGTCGTCGACGCGCTCCGCGTCCCAGTGCGGTGGCACGAGCCCGGACCAGCCCTGGATCGCGAAGGAGCCGTGGGCCCCGCCCGTGATCGCCGCGGAGCTCGCCGGCTCGAGCCCGACGATCCGCACCTCCGGATTCCGCCCCTTCAGGGTGTCCGAGACGCCCATGAGCGAGCTCGCCGTCCCGACGCCGTGCGCGAACCCGGTCACCCGTCCTTCCGTCTGCTCCCAGATCTCCCGTCCGAGCATCTCGCGGTGCCCCTGGATCACGTAGGGGTTGTTGAACTGGTCCGTCGCGTACATGCCCGGCTCCTGCGCGAGCTCGCCGGCGCGGTCGACCATGTTCTGAATGTCCTGGGCGGTCACCTTGCCGCGCCCCTCGACGGACGGGATCACCTCGAGCTCCGCGCCGAGTGCCCGCATCAGCTGGAACCGCTCCTCGGTGAAGCAGTCCGCGATCACGATCTTCAGTGCGTAGCCCTTCGCCCGACAGACGAGCGCCAGGGCGGGGCCCGTGCTCCCGCCGGTGTACTCGACGATCGTCGACTCCGGGCCGATCAGCCCGTCCCGCTCGGCGCCCTCGATCATCGAGAGCGCCATCCGATCCTTCATCGAGCCCGTCGGATTCAGGTACTCGAGCTTGACCCAGACCTCGGCGCCGTTTTCCGGCGCGAGCTTCCGGAGACGGACCAGCCGCGTGTCGCCGATCGCCGCCAGGACACTGGAGTCCGTCACAGGGTCGCGAGCGCCTCCTCGAAGTGCTCGCGGTTTTCGAGCTCCGCGATGTCCGCGCCAGACCGACGCGCCAGCAATTCGTAGCGCCGCGCCTCTGCGTCGTCGCCCGCCACGCTGTTCGCCCGCGCCAGGGCCTCGTAGGCGAACGGGAGGTCCCAGTCCTCCATGTTGTCCGCATCGTGCTTGGTGAGCACAAGGCACCGCCGCGCGTGGTGGAGCGCAGGCTCGCCGCGGCCGAGCACCGTGTAGACCCGCGAGATCTGCCACTCGCTCCGGGCGCGGTTCTTCGGCTCAAACTCCGGCGCCAGCGACCAGTGGTACGCGGACGCATGTGCCGCGTACAGCATCCGGTCGTCGTCTTCGCGAGTCTCCATCAGCCGCCAGACCTCGTTGTAGAGGTCAACGCCGAGCTGACGGTGGTTCATTCCTCGGCGGTTGCCCTCGCCGCGCCGCGCTCGCGGATCTCCTCGACCACGGCCGGATCGGCCAGCGTTGTCGTGTCCCCGAGGGGACGGTTCTCCGCAACGTCGCGCAGCAGCCGCCGCATGATCTTGCCCGAGCGGGTCTTCGGCAGCTCCGGCGTGAAGACGATGTTCGCGGGCTTCGCGATCGCGCCGATCTTCGTGCCGACGTGGTCGCGGAGCTCGGCCAGCCGCTCTTCCGAGCCCTCCTCGGCGCCCTTCAGCGTCACGAAGGCGACGATCGCCTGGCCGGTCTGCGCGTCCATCCGCCCGCACACCGCGGCCTCGGCGACCGACGGATGGTCGACGAGCGCGCTCTCGACCTCGATCGTCGAGATCCGGTGGCCGGACACGTTCATGACGTCGTCCACCCGGCCGAGCAGCCAGAAGTCGCCGTTTTCGTCGATCCGCGCGCCGTCGCCGGCGAAGTAGACGCCCGGGTACCTCGACCAGTAGGTCTCGACGAACCGGTCGTGATCCTTGTAGATCCCGCGCAACATGGCCGGCCACGGCTTGCGGAGGACGAGGTAGCCGCCGCCACCGGGCCCGACCTCGTTCCCCTGCTCGTCGAAGACGGCGGCGTCGACACCCGGGAACGGCTTCGTCGCCGACCCGGGCTTCAGCGTGGTGATCCCCGGCAGGGGCGTGATCATGATCATCCCCGTCTCCGTCTGCCACCACGTGTCGACGACGGGCGTGCGGCCGCGGCCGATGTGCTCGCGGTACCACATCCAGGCCTCCGGGTTGATCGGCTCGCCGACCGACCCGAGCAGGCGCAGCGACGAGAGATCGTGCTGCTCCGCGTACTCCGGCCCCCACTTCATGTGGCTCCGGATCGCGGTCGGCGCCGTGTAGAGGATGTCGACCTTGTAGCGCTCGACAATCTCCCACCAACGGTCCTTGTCCGGGTAGTCGGGCGTCCCCTCGAACATGACCCCGGTCGTTCCGTTCGCGAGCGGCCCGTAGACGATGTAGCTGTGCCCGGTCACCCAGCCGACGTCCGCCGCGCACCAGTACACCGAGTCGGGCTTGACGTCGAAGATGTAGTGGTGCGTCGCAGCCACGCCGACGAGGTAGCCGCCCGTCGTGTGCGCGATCCCCTTCGGCTTCGCGGTCGTGCCGCTCGTGTAGAGCAGGTAGAGGAGATCTTCCGAGTCCATGTGCTCGGGCGGGCACGACGCCGGGTCGTCCGACTGCCCCTCGACGAGCTCGTGCCACCAGCGGTCCCGTCCCTCCTGCATCGGAACCTCGCCGCCGGTGCGGCGGTAGACAACGCACGTCTCGACCCCGGGTGAGTCCGCGAGCGCCTCGTCGGCGTTCCGCTTCAGCGGGACGGTCGTGCCCCGCCGCCAGGCCTCGTCCTGGGTGATCAGGAGCTTGCACTCCATATCGTTCAGCCGGCCGGAGAGCGACTCGGCCGAGAACCCGCCGAAGACGACTGTGTGGGGCGCGCCCAGCCGGGCGCAGGCGAGCATCGCGACCGGGAGCTCGGGAACCATCCCCATGTAGATCCCGACCGGTGTCCCCTTCCGGACGCCGAGCTCCCTCAGCGCGTTCGCGAAGCGCACGACCTCCTCCTGGAGGTCGACGAAGGTGATCTCGCGCCGGTCGTCCTCCGGCTCCCCCTCCCAGTAGTAGGCGACCTTTCCGCCCTTGCCGGCCTCGACGTGGCGGTCGACGCAGTTGAAGCAGACGTTGAGCTTGCCGCCGAGGTACCACTTCGCGTAGGGCGGCTCCCATTCGTAGAGCTCGGTCCAGCGCTCGAACCAGGTAATCCGCTGCGCCTCCCGGGCCCACAGCTCCTCGAGCGAGAGCTCGTACAGCTCCGGCTGCGCGTTGGCCTGCGCCGCGAACTCGGGATCCGCGGGATACCGCCGGACCTCCTCGAACATGGTTTCGATCGCAGCCGACCGGCTCTGGCCGGCGCCGTCTCCCGCCGGGCGGAGCCCGGCTCCGCCGTCGCCTTCCGCCGCTGCGGGCACGGGGCTCTCCGGGTCCGTGTTGCTCACACTGTCCCCTCCGGCCCCGCACCAGCAACGGCGCCCCAGATCCGTCCGGAGGCGCCCTGCTGCGTCTCGGTCATGGGGTCAGATCGTAGGGGAAGTCCGTCAGATTCTCGGCGCCGTCCTCGGTGACGAGGACGAGATCCTCGAGGCGCACTCCACCCCAACCCTCGCGGTAGAGCCCCGGCTCGAGCGTGATCACGTCCCCGGCCATCAGCCGGCTGGGATCACGGGAGAGCGACGGCGGCTCGTGCACCTCGAGGCCCACGCCGTGGCCGAGGCCGTGGAAGAACCCGTTTGAGAGCACCTCACCCGGCTGCTTCGACAGCTGAGTCGGCTGTCCGGCCTCGTGGAACACGTCGCAGACCAGGCGGAAGATGTCGCTGCCCTCGGCGCCCGCCTTCACTGCATCGAACGAGCGCTGCAGCGCCTCGTAGACGAGCCGGTGGTACTCGGCGAGCTCCTCCGAGACGTCGCCGACGACGAACGTGCGGGTCATGTCCGCGTAGTAGCCGGTCTCGCGGTCGCGCGGGAAGAGGTCGATCACGACTGCCTGGCCGGGCGCGATCGGCCCCGACCCCATGTCGTGGCCGGACGCGGCCTGGCCGCCGATCGCCACGATCATCTCGTCCGAGACGAGGTTGTGCTCGTTGAAGACCTCGGTGATGCGCGCCTTGATCCGCTCCGAGGTGAGCTCCTCGCCGTCGAGGGTGAGCGTGCCGTTCGACGCCTCGGCGTTCCGGAGCAGCTCGCGGGCCGCGCCCATCGCGGCCTCGGTGCCTCGCTGCGCCCGCCGGATGCCGGTCAGCCCGACATCGCCCTTGACCCGGCGGCGCTCTGCGAAGAAGTCGCGGTCGGGTGTCAGCTCGACACCCTGGGCGCGCAAGCGGTCGGCGACGCCGACCGGGAAGGTCGTCGGGACGCGCGCTTCCTTGACGCCGAGCTGCGGGACCGCGCGCTCGATCACCTGCATCAGGACCTCGTCGCGAGGCAGGCCCTGAGCCAGGAGCTCGTCGTAGCCGAACTCCTCCATCGGGTGGGCGCTGATGCCGGAGGGCTCGAGGCGCGAGACCTCGAACGAAGTGACGACGGCGTGTCGCTCTCCGTCCTTCTCGACGTAGAGAAACGGGTCGGGCACCGGGACCGGAACTTCGTTCCGCATCGAGGCATCGCCCATGGAATCTGCGTAGATCAGTACGTCGCTCATGTGGTCGATCCTATACAGGGCGTTCTCCATAAACTGATCGTTCGTGGACGAGCCGCTTTCGCGCGCCCAGGAGCTCTTGGCGAGCTACGACGACGAGCTTCGTCGGCTGCTGCCGGATGACGCCGAGATCTTCGACGCTCACCTCCATCTCGGCCAAGACATCGACGGCACGAGCGGCCAGTACGAGGAGCTCGAGCGGATCATGGACAAATACGGGATCTCCCACGCGTTCATGTTCTGCATGGACGAGCCGGACCGGGAGCCCGCGTTCCGCGCGCCGAACGGCCGGACGCTCGAGTTCGCGCGGCGCTCCGGGGGCCGGCTGATTCCCTTCGTGCGTCTCGACCTGACCGCGGCGGGGCCGATCGACGAGGCGATCCGCTGCTTCGACCTCGGCGCGCGCGGGATCAAGCTCCACCCGCGCGCCCAGCGGTTCACGCTGAACGACGAGCGGCTGGCGCCGGTGTTCGAGCTGGCCGCCGAGCGGCGCGTGCCAATCCTGATCCACGGCGGCCGCGGGCTGCCCCCCATCGCCGACCACCTCCGCCGCCTGGTCGAGACCTACCCGGAGGCGCAGCTGATCATCGCTCACGCCGGGATCGCGGACATGGCCGCGCTCGCCGGCTGCTTCGCCGGGAAGAAGGGCGTCTTCTTCGACACGTCCGTCTGGAGCCCGGTCGACCTCCTCGACTTCTTCCATCACGTGCCGCCGGAGCAGATCCTCTACGCGTCCGACTACCCCTACGGCCGCCAGCCGCAGTCGCTCACGATCGCGCTGCGGACGGCGATCACCGCCGGCCTCGACGAGCGGCAGCTCCGGGACATGCTCGCCGGCAACGCCAATCGCATCGCGAACGGGGACGAGCCGCTCGAGCCCTCGACGCCGAGCGGCACCGACGAGTTCACCCAGTCGATGGCGCTCGCGCGGGTGCACCAGTACCTCTCGATGGCGACGCCGCTCCTGTGGACGCGCCAGCAGGACACGATCGGCGTGATCGGCCTGGCCCTGAACGCGTGCTACGAGCGCAACGGCTACCCGGGGGAGCTCGACCAGATCAAGGAGCTCCTGACGACGGCGCAGGAGCTCTGGCGGAGCCTGCCGGACGTCGAGGACGAGGGCGACGAGATCGCAACGCGCCGCGCGACCTTCGCCATGGTGCACCTGGCCGACATCATCGCGGTGACGCCCGGTGCCTAGCGTGGTGAATCGGGCGCTCACGCTCCACGTCAACGGCCAGGACTTCAGCGTCGACGCCGAGGTGGGGACGTCGCTCGCTCACGTCCTCCGCGAGCAGCTCGGGCTCACCGGGACGAAGGTCGCCTGCAACGAGGGTCATTGCGGCGCCTGCACCGTGCAGCTCGACGGTGTCCCCATCCTTTCCTGCCTCACGCTCGTCCATACCGTCGAGGGTCGAGAGGTGACGACGATCGAGGGCCTGCACGACCACCCGCTCGTCGACGCGTTCGTGCGCGCCGACGCGCTCCAGTGCGGGTTCTGCACGCCCGGGCAGATCGTCTCCGCGGCGGCGCTCGTCGAGGCCAATCCCGACCCGAGCCGCGAGGAGATTCGGCACGGCATGGCCGGAAACATCTGCCGCTGCGGCACCTATCCGAAGATCGAGGAGGCGATTACCTCGTGGCGAGGCTGATCAGGACCGAGAAGGAAGTCGAGGGCCGCTACACCGAGACCTGGATCGTCGTCGAGGAGGACACGCTCGACCAGTGGCCCGGGGGGCCGCGCGAGTCGGTGGGCCGCCCGGCGACGCGGCTCGACGGGCTGCAGCGCGCCCGGGGCGAGGCGCGCTACACGGCCGACATCCAGCTGCCGGGAATGCTGCATGCGGCCGTCCTCCGCAGTCCGCATGCGCACGCGCGGGTGAAGCGCCTCGACCTCGAAGCGGCGCGGGAGGCGCCGGGTGTCCGCGGCGTCCTCGGCCCGCTCGTCGAGGAGGTCGGTTATCCGGGACAGGCCGTCGCGGCCGTCGCGGCCGACACCCTCGCCCAGGCGGAGGCCGCAGTCGCGCTGATTCAGGTCGAGTGGGAGCAACTCGAGCCGCTGCTCGATCCCGACGAGGCGGTCGCCCGCGACGCGCTCGTCAGCGACGCGCGGACTTCGGAGCGTGGCGACGTCGAGCGCGGCTTCGCCGAGGCCGACGTCGTCGTCGAGGCGGAGTACCGCACGCAGAGCGTCCTCCACAACTCGATGGAGACCCACCAGGCCGTCTGTGAGTGGGAGGGGCACGACCGGCTGACGGTCTACATCTCGACCCAGTTCGTCTGGGGGATTCGCGCAACAGTGGCCGAGCACTACGAACTGCCGCCGGACAACGTGCGAGTCGTCTGCCGGTTCATGGGCGGCGGGTTCGGCTCCAAGAACTCGCCGGACGACTACACCTACATCGCCGCCGACCTCGCCCGCGAGACCGGGCGACCCGTCAAGTGCGCGCTCACGCGTCGCGACGAGAACCTCGCCGCCGGCCACCGGAACGCGACGATCCAGCGGCTCAAGGCCGGCGCCCGTGCCGACGGCACGCTGACGGCGCTCGAAGGGGATTTCGTGAACGCCACCGGCTGGGGCGGCTGGGTCTCGTCGACCGGCGGGCCGATGGAGCTGCTCTATGGCTGCGAGAACGTTCGGATCACCGAGCGCGGCGCGAAGCTGAACAGCTCGCCGATGAAGGCGTTCCGGGCACCCGGGTTCGTCGAGGGCACGTTCGGGCTCGAGTGCCTGATCGACGAGCTCGCCGCGAAGCTCAACCTCGACCCGCTCGAGTTCCGCCGGCGCAACCATTCCGACCACGACGCAGTCGACGGCCGGCCCTTCTCCTCCAAGAACCTGCTCGAGTGCTACAGCCGCGCCGAGCCGCACTGGGAGCGCCGCGAAGCGGTGCGGGCGAGCTCCGACGGGCCGTGGAAGCGCGGCGTCGGGGTCGCGAGCCAGATCTGGTACGGCGGCGGCGGTCCGCCCTCGTACGCGTGGGTACGGGTCGGCGCCGACGGCCGTGCCGTGGTCGTCACCGCGATGCAGGACATCGGCACCGGGAGCGCCACGGCGATGGCGCAGATCGCGGCCGAGGAGCTCGGTATCCCGGTCGACCGCGTCGACGTCTCGCTCGGTGACACCGCCCGCGGACCGTACGCCTCGGTCTCGGCCGGCTCCTCGACGATCCCGTCGATGGGCCCGGCGGTTCGCGCCGCCGCCGCCGACGCCGCCTGGCAGATCATCGAGATCGCCGCGCAGCGGTTCGAGCTCGAGGAGCGCGTGCTCTCACTCCGCGGCGGGGAGATCGTCTCGGCCGACGGCGGCTCCTGGCCGATCGAGGAGATCACGGGGCTGCTCGAGGACGGGCAGATCCTCGGCAGGGGCTCGCGCGGCCCGAACCCGGCCGGCATGCGCATCCTCACCTTCGGCGTGCAGGTCGCCGAGGTCGCCGTCGACGTCGAGACCGGCGAGGTGCGCGTCGACCGCATCGCAGCGATCCACGACGTCGGGCGGGTGATCAACCCGCTCGGCGCCTCGAGCCAGGTCGAGGGCGGGATCATCCAGGGTCTCGGGCACACGCTCTCCGAGGAGCGCCTGCTCGACCCGCGCACCGGCGCCGTGCTGACGCAGACCCTCGACAGCTACCGGATGCCGACGATCGCCGACGTCCCCGAGATCGTCACCGACCTCGTCGACATCCCCGACGCGCACCTGACGAATCTCGGCTCGAAGGGGCTCGGCGAGCCGCCGATCGTCCCGACGGCCGCGGCGATCGCGAACGCGATCCGCGACGCCACCAGTGCCGACGTCCGGTCGCTGCCGATCACCCGAGAAGAGATGCTGCGCGCGCTGCGCGAAGCCCGCGAGCGCCGCCCGGAGCGCGTTGGAGCTCCTGCGGCCTGACTCCGTCGAGGCCGCGGCCTCGGCCCTGCGCGACGGTTCGGTGGCCCTCGCCGGAGGCACCGAGCTCGTCCCGCTGATCCGCGAGGGGATCGTGGCGCCGTCGGCGCTCGTGCAGATCGACCGGGTCGTCCCGAAGGGGATCGGGGACGGCTGGATCGGCGCCGGCACGACGCTCGGTGAGCTGGAGGCTGACCCGCAGATCCCGGCGGTGCTCCGGGAGGCGTGCTCGCTGGCGGCCTCGCCGCAGCTCCGGGCGATGGGAACCGTCGCCGGGAACCTGCTCCAGGCGACCCGCTGCTGGTACTGGCGGCTGAAGTTCCCGTGCCGGCTCCACGGCGGCGACCGCTGCTTCGCGAAGGAGGGCGTCCACCGGGAGCACGCGATCTTCGCCAACGACTTCTGCGCCTCCGCGCACCCGTCGGACCCCGCAGCCGCGCTGCTCGCGCTGCGGGCGACGCTCAAGACCGACCTGCGCGAGCTCCCGCTCTTCGAGCTCTACCGGCTCCCGACGCAGGACGACCGCGCGACGACGACGCTCGGCGACGGCGAGCTGATCCTGGAGCTCACCCACGAGCAGCCGGTCGCCTCCACCTACCTGAAAGCGATGGACCGCCAGCGCTACGCGTTCGCGATCGTCGGAGTCGCTGCGGCGCGTTACGACGACGGCGAGCGGGTCGTGCTGGCGGGCGTCGCGCCGGTTCCGTGGGTGCTCGAGGATCCATCCGAGCTCGACCGTGCCACGCCGCTCCCCGGCACCGCGTACAAGGTCGAGATCGCGAAGACGCTCGTGCGGCGAGCGCTCGAGGCCATTCGTTGAAGCGGCTCGTGGCGCTGGCGAGCCTGGGGATCGTGCTCGCCGGCTGTGGCGGCAACCCGGCCCCGGTCCACAACGTCTCCTCGTGCGACGTGGACGTCGCCGATCCGGCCCGCGCGAAGGAGATCGTGCCGCTCGACCTCCGAAAGAAGTACACGATCGAGTTCCAGACGACGGAGGGCGACTTCACGGTCCAGCTCGACCCGAAAACCGCTCCGTGCAACGGCGACTCGATGCTCCAGCTGGCCCGGGACGGGTTCTTCGACGGGATCCCGTTTCACCGGATCATCCCGGGTTACATCATCCAGGGCGGCCACTCGTTGAAGACGCCGGACGGGGGCCCCGGCTACACGACGATCGACGAGCCCCTGCCCGAGACGCAGTACCTGAAGGGCGACGTCGCGATGGCGAAGGCAGCGGTCGAGCCGGTAGGCACCGGCGGAAGCGAGTTCTTCATCGTCACGGGCCGCGACATCGGCCTGCCGCCCGACTACGCGTTGCTCGGCAAGGTCGTCGATGGCATGGACGTCGTCGAGAAGATCGGCAAGCTCGGCAACGTGAAGACCGAGGCGCCGACGAAGCGAATCGTGATCAAGAAGACGGTCGCCTCCACGCCTCCGTAGCACGCCACAATTCGGCCGTGATCGGAGCTGTCGTGCTCGCTGCGGGTGCCGGGTCGCGGTTTGGCGGTCCCAAGCAGCGCCTGTTCCTTCCGGCCGTCCTTACGGCGCTCGACGCGAGCTCCGTGGACGAGGTCGTCGTCGTGGCCGGGGCGCATCCGCTCGACGCCGACGCCCGGGTCGTCGACTGCCCGGCGTGGGAGCGCGGGCCCGGAGCGTCGCTCCGCTGCGGGCTCCGCGCGCTCCCGGAGCACGCCGAGGCTGCGGTCGTCGTCCTGGCCGACGGGCCCGACCTCGCCCCCGAAGCGGTCGACCGGGTGATCGAGGCGTGGCGTGGCGGAGTCGGCGATGTCGTCGCCGCCTCCTACGGCGGCGACCGCGGCCATCCAGTCGTCCTGGGCCGGCACGCGTGGAACCGGGTCCCCGACGAAGGCGCCAAGGCCTTCGAGCCCGTCCTGGTCGCCTGCGACGATCTCGGGCCTCCAGGCGACGTCGATTTTGCCGATGAGGTTCCCGGCAGGTTGGAACCGGAGGTCAACGAATGAACGCCCTTGTGGAAGCGGTCGCACTCGAACAGCGGACGGACCCGTCGCCGCTTGCCCGCGCGCGGGTCCAGCGGCAGCTGACGCCGGAGCAGGCGTCGAAGCGCGCCGGGCTCACACTCGCCGAGGTCGAGTGGATCGAGGACGGCCGGCTCTACCGGTTCGGCTCGAGCGAGAAGGCGACGCTCGCGCTCCTTCTCTATGCGACCTCACTCGGGATCGGCCGCCGGGAGGCGCGCCGCCTCGCCGGGCTGCCCGTGATCGAGACGTCACGGACGGCGCGAATCAAGGCTCTCGCGGCCGTGGGCGCAGTCGCGTTCGCCGTCCTCGTCGCTGTCGCGCTCCCGACGCTCCTCGACCGCTCAGGCTCGAGCCCGAGCGCCGCAACCGCCGGCCTGCCGGCGCCGTGGAAGATCTCCGTCGACGTCTACAACGGCAGTGGGGACATCCAGTACACGCGCCGCGTCGCCGACCGGATCGGCTCGATGGCGTACCAGATCAAGCACGTCGGCAAGGCACGCCGGTTCGACTACCCGGAAACCGCCGTCTACTTCCCGCCGGGCGGCGAGGGCATCGGCGAGCGCCTCGCGGACCAGCTCGGAGTTCCGGCACGGCCGCTCCCGGCCGGCAGGAACCCGCGCCGGCTGGTCGTGATCGTCGGGCCCGCCCGAGCGCTCGGCTAGAGCGGCGTCCGCAACGCGGCGAGCCTGGCCTTCAGCTCGGGGGGCATCGGCTCCGCGACCGCGAGCCGGACGAACTGGCGGAACTCTTCCTCGAAGCGATAGCGCTTCCGGCAGTAGGAGCATCCTCTGAGATGCTCCTCGGCCTCGACCCGCTCCTCCTCGGTGAGCACCCGATCGAGATACGGCTGCATCATCTTCTCGCACTTCTCGCACGGGTCCCAGGCGAAGCCGCTCATCCGCCGCCCTCCACGGCCGTTTCCGCCAGCGAACGCTTGAGCATCCGGCGTCCACGATGAAGCCGGGACATGACGGTGCCGATCGGGATGTCCAGGATCTGGGCGGCGTCGCTGTAGGTGAAGTCGGCGAGGTCGACCAGCAGCACCACGTCGCGGAAGTCGTGAGGGAGGTCGGCGAGTGCGGTGACCGCCTCGTTCTGCGACAACCGCTCGACCACCTTCCGCTCGTCGGGCGTCCCGTCCCCGGTCGACTCCTCGAGCCGGTTGTAGAGGAAGTAGTCGTTCTCCTCGAGCGGCTGCGTATCAGGGGTGCGTTGGATCTTGCGGCCGCGGTCGATGTTCAGGTTGGTCAGGATCCGAAAGAGCCAGGCGCGGAGGTTCGTGCCGGGTTGGAACGAGCGCCAGGCGCGGAACGCGCGGGCGTACGTCTCCTGGACGAGGTCCTCCGCCTCCTCGCGCGAACCGGCCAGTCGTCTGGCCACCTGGTACACCTGATCCGACAGCTCCAGAGCCTCCTCTTCGAACCGCACGCGATCCCGCGCGTCGGTTGCCAGCTGCCGAGGTGAGCTGTCGGGGGTCGACTCGCCCATTCGCTCGACCGTAGCAGCAGTACCGCTGTGGACAACGACGTGTCGTCCGGAGGTATTCCGGGTAGACAGGCGGCATGGAAGGCTATGACGTCATCTCGGTGGCGGACGACAAGAAGATCGGCACCGTCGTCCGCGAAGAAGGCGACTACGTCGTCTTCGAGCACGGAACGCTGCGGAAGCAGCACCACGCGATCCCGAGCACAACGATCGAGGTCAACGAGAGCGACCAGGAGGTCCGCACCACGCTCTCGAAGGACCTGATCGAGTCGTCCCCCAAGATCGACGATGACGCTGGGATCGATCGCGAGGCACTCGGGCGCCACTACGGCACCGCCGACACCGCGGACGCCGCGGTCGCGGACAGGCTCGAGACCCGTGAGGGGCGGGCCGGCGAGCGCGCCGGCGGCATCCCGCCCGAATCGCCCGCAATGCTCGGCGAGCGCTACTCGAGCGCGGACGACACGTCGGAAGAGGAACGGCTCAGCTGAACGGCTCGTCCGAGGTCCGCTGGCGGAAGCCGGCCCCGTCGAGCGTCGCGACCAGCGTGTCGCGGCTCGTGACGGTGTCGTCCCAATCCAGCGTGACCTGACCGGCCAGGTTCGCGGTCGCGAACTCGAGGCCTTCGTGGCCCCGGAGCGCGGCCGCGAGCCTGTTCACGCAGCGCTCGCAACGGATCCCGGTCACCTCGAAGGTTTCGTGCTGAACGGCCATGTCCGTTCCACGATATCTGCGCATGCAGCACGCGCATCGCCGCAGGCGAGCTGCCGGTCCGCTTCGCAGGTGGTCGCATCGAGCGCCGGCGGCTCGACCGGCAGTCGCTCAACGAGCTCCGGCACGCTCACGAGCCCGCCTACGTGGACCAGCTTCGCCTGAGGCCCGAACCGCGCCGCCGCCCAGCGGTTCTGCTGGTAGAGGCCGCGGTCTCCGGGCTCCGGCGCAGGATGCTCAAGCGCCCAGCCGCACAGGTCGCGCAGCAGCCGGATCAGGGCGGCACTCACCTCGAGCGCCGTCGGCTGGTCCGGCATCCGGATCTCGAGCGTGCCGAGCCGCGGGTGCGGACGCGCGTCCCACCAGATCCGCGTGTAGTCGGCGCTGACGCCGAGCTCGACGAGCCGGTCGACCCACGCCTCCCAGCCGGCGTAGGAGCCGAGCGCCGGCGGCGCGCCGGCGCGCGGAAGCTCGGCGAGCACCGGCGCGCGGTTCGACGCGAGCCC
>DATLQK010000033.1:0-28262 GCA_035535195.1 Gaiellaceae bacterium
AACTCCGCCGTCTGGTCGGGCGGCTCCTTCATCTACGTGCCGCCGGGAGTCTCGATCGAGATGCCGCTCCAGGCCTATTTCCGCATCAACGCGGAGAACATGGGCCAGTTCGAGCGCACGATGATCATCGTCGACGAGGACGCCTACGTGCACTACGTCGAAGGCTGTACGGCTCCGATCTACTCGTCGGACTCACTGCACTCGGCCGTCGTCGAGATCATCGTCCGGCCCCGCGGCCGCTGCCGCTACACGACGATTCAGAACTGGTCGAACAACGTGTTCAACCTCGTGACCAAGCGGGCAGTTGCCTACGAGGACGCGACGATGGAGTGGGTCGACGGGAACCTCGGCTCGAAGGTGACGATGAAGTACCCCGCGATCTGGCTGATGGGCGAGCGCGCCCACGGCGAGGTCCTCTCGATCGCGTTCGCCGGCAAGGGACAGCACCAGGACGCGGGCGGCAAGGTCGTCCACGTCGCGAAGAACACCTCGAGCGTGATCACCTCGAAGTCGATCTCGAAGAACGGCGGTCGCGGCGGCTACCGCGGCCTGCTCGAGGTCGCGAAGGGTGCGAGCGGCTCGAAGTCGAAGGTCGTCTGCGACGCGCTGATCCTGGACGAGGACTCGCGCTCGGACACGTACCCGTACATGAAGATCGACGAGAACAACGTCGACATCGGCCACGAGGCGACGGTGTCGAAGATCGGCGAGGAGCAGCTCTTCTATCTGATGAGCCGCGGCCTCTCGGAGGCCGAGGCCAGTGCGATGATCGTGTCTGGATTCGTCGAGCCGATCACGAAGGAACTTCCTCTGGAGTACGCAGTCGAGATGAACCGGCTGATCCAGCTCCAGATGGAAGGCTCTGTCGGCTAAGCGCTCGGAAATGAAGGTCGGTCGTTTCGACTTCATCGCCGTGCCGGTGGAAGACCTGGCGCGAGCTGACGCCTTCTACGGCGAGACCCTCGGACTGGCGCGGAACCCGCACTCGTCGGGCGAGAAGTGGGTCGAGTACGAGACGGGCAACCTTTCAATCGCGCTGTCGCAGTACGGCGGCGTGCTCGCGCTCGGAGTGCCGGACGTCGCCGAGGCGAGGACGGAGCTCGAGCAGGACGGCCAGGAGTTCGCGATGGACACGTTGGACTCCGGTGTGTGCAACGGCGCACCGTTCGCCGACCCGGACGGGAACCGCCTCCAGCTCCACCGCCGGTATGCGCCGCTCGAGCAGTTCGAGGTTCCCGTGCAAGAGATCGAGCGCACCGACTTCATCGGCGTGAACGTGCGCGACCGCGACCGGGCGTCCGGGTTCTACGGCGGCCTGGGGCTGAAGCCGAACCCGCTCGCGAGCGAGGACTGGCCGGAGTTCGAGGCCGAGAACGTCGGCGTCGTGCTCAGCACACCGGAGCAAAAGGGCGGCGGTGAGCACCGGGCCGAGTTCGCGATCGCGCTCCGCGTCGCCGACGTCGGCCGGACGATGGAACGCCTCCGGAGTGAGGGCGTCAGGTTCGAGTTCGCGGAGCCGTACGACTCCGGCGTCTGCCACATGGCCTTCTTCTCCGATCCCGACGGCAACTCATTGATGCTCCACCACCGCTACGCGCCGTACCGCGACGGCTCCACTCCCTGATGAAGGTCGAGCAGGTCGATTTCTTGTCGGTGCCGACCCGGGACACCGCCCGCGCCGTCGCCTGGTACCGCGACGTGCTCGGTCTGCCGGCGAGCGAGTTCACCGAGGGCGAGGTCGAGGCGCCGAACGTGACGCTCTCCTTCTGGAACCCGGAGGCCGACGGCGAGGAGTTCCAGCCGAACACGGCCGGGATCGCGCTCCGCGTCGAGGACGTCGAGGCGGCGGTGGAGGAGGCCCGCGCCCACGGCGCGGAGGTCGTCGGCATCCAGGACAGCGGCGTCTGTCACATGGGCTTTGTTCGGGACCCCGACGGCAATACGCTGATCCTCCACCGGAGGTACAAGCCGCGTGGATAGGTCCGCCGCCGCCGCCCGTTTCGCCGAGCTGCCGCTGCCGTCGACGAACGACGAGCACTGGCGCTTCACCGACCTCCGCGATTTCGATCCCGAGTCGTTCGCGGCGGACGGCGCGGTCGAGCGGCGGGTCGTACCAGAGGGGATGCTCGAAGTCGACGTGGCCGCGATGGCCGTCGTCGGCGAGGCCGGCATCTCGATCGTCAAGAGCCCCCCGGAGGGCGTCACGTTCGAGGCGTTCGAGGACCACGAGCGACTTGGCGAGCTCGTGGGCGCGGACGAGAAATTCGCGGCGCACAACGCTGCCGCGTGGGAGCACGGACTGCTCGTGCGGGTCCCGAAGGGCGTGCAGCTCGAGCAGCCTCTGGCGGTCCGCATCGTCAACTCGCTCGACGGCGGTGCACTCTTCTTCCGCCTGCTCGTGATCGCGGAGGCCGAGAGCCGGTTCACGCTGATCGAGGAGTACTCCTCCTCCTCACCCGACCTGAACGGCTACGCGAACGCCGTCGCCGAGCTCTTCGTCGAGCAGGCGGCGAAGCTCGAGTACGTGTCGATTCAGAACCTGTCGCAGGAGACGTGGCACTTCGCCACCCACCACGCCCGGGTCGAGCGCGACGCCGAGCTCGACTGGGTCGCCGGCGGGTTCGGCTCGAAGAAGGGCAAGGTCTGGATCCAGAACGACCTCAACGGCCAGGGCGCGACCTCGCGCGTGACCGGCGCCTACTTCGCCGACGGCGACCAGCACCTCGACTACGACACTTACCAGCTCCACATCGCGCCGAACACGACCTCCGATTTCGCGTTCAAGGGAGCGCTGCGCGACAAGGCAACGGCCGTCTGGCGCGGGATGATCCGCGTCGAGAAGGACGCCCAGCGCACGAACGCCTATCAGGAGAACCGGAACCTGATGCTGTCGCCGACAACGCACGCGGTGCCGATCCCCGGGCTCGAGATCCTCGCGAACGACGTCCGCTGCACCCACGGCGCGACGGTCGGGCAGGTCGACCGGGAGCAGCTCTTCTACCTGATGGCCCGCGGGCTCTCGCGCGGCGAGGCAGAGCGGCTGATCGTCCGCGGCTTCTTCAGCGACGTGCTGGACCGGATAGAGCTCGAGCCGGTTCGCGAGGCGCTCGGCGAGGCCCTCGAGGCCCGCATCCCGCAGGCCTAGAAATCCTTACCGATCCCGAACGCCGCCCTCGGCGCGGCAGTTCAGGCTTCTGGGTGTGCGGATCGCCTCGTCCCTTGCCGTGATCTGGTCGTTGCTGGCCCTTTCCGGTGCCTCGGCGGCGCCCGCCGACCTGATCGTGTTCGCGCGAACCGGCGCCGGCTTCCATTCGCTGGTGTACTCGATCCGTCCCGACGGATCCGCCCGCCACAGGCTGCGTGCGTCCGCTCGCGACGAGACCGAGCCGCTGATCTCGCCCAACGGCCGCCTGATCGCGAGCGTCGCCGGCGGTGCCATCGTGATCCGGTCGCGGGGCGGCGGGGTCATCCGCCGGATCGGTGTCTCCACGCGCTCCGAGCTGCGCGAGCCTTCCTGGGGACCTGGAGGCCGCTGGCTTGCCGTGCTCGTCGAGCGGTGCGAAGACACGGGCGGCCGGTCCGAAGGCCCGCTGTGCGCCGACCTCTGGCTCGTGCGGCGCGACGGCAGGCTCCGCAGGCGGCTCGTGAACGCGAACGTGTCCACCAGCGACGTGGTGGCGCAGTACGCATGGTCGCCGGACGGCCGCTCGATCGTGTTCGAGCGCTTCGACCCGCGCAGCCTGGCGATCGTCGAGGTGCGGACCGGGTCGACCAGCACGCTCGCCGGCACGCGACGTCTCGGCACACGAGACCCTGATTGGGCCCGCTCGGGGTGGATCGTCTTCGCCCGTCAACGAGGCCCGTTCAGAGGGTCGGATCTCTACGCGGTCCGGCCGAGCGGCAGGAGCTTGCATCGGATCTGTCGAGCCCAGAGCGCGGAGCACCCGGCTGCTTCCGACGATGGAGCGCTGATCGCATTCCTCGACTTCAGATCGACGCCGGAGCTGAACCGCTGGTTCGTCCGCGTCGTTCCTGTCGATGGCGGTCGCTGCCGCGACGCCGGAGTCCACTGCGGAGTGGACGCTGCGGTGGTCGCCTGACGGAACACGGCTGCTGTGGGAGAACGATTTCGAGCACTTGATCGTCGGGCGGGTCGACGGCTCCGGTCGCCCGAAGCCACTGAGTCGCGGCACGACTGCTGACTGGGGTTGAACGCGAGCCGGATGGCCCGCTGCACGGTGGCGCTCGCAGTCGTGTTTGCGGTGCTCGCCGTCGTCGACGGAGTGCTCGTCCGCGTCACGGCCTGAGCCGCTGACGCCACAATTTGGGGCGTGGTGCTGCTCGGCATCGCTTTCCTCGCCGGTGTGATCACCGCGATCTCGCCCTGCGTGCTCCCCGTGCTCCAGATCCTGCTCGCCGGAGGAGCTTCCGGACGGCGGCCGTACGCGATCATCGCGGGACTCGTCGGGAGCTTCACGGTCTTCACGCTCGCGGGCGCCGCGATCCTCGATGCCCTCGGGCTGCCGGACGACTTCCTACGGAACCTTGCGATCGCGCTGCTGCTCGTGCTGGCAGCGACCTTGCTGTTCCCTCCGTTCGCTCGCCTGCTCGAGCGGCCGCTTCTCTTCCTCACCCGGCGGCGGGCGAGCGCGGACGGCAACGGCTTCGTGCTCGGCGCCAGCCTGGGCCTCGTCTTCGTGCCCTGCGCCGGTCCGGTGCTGGCGGCGGTCACGGCACTCTCGGCTGCGGGCGACGTCGGCGTCCGGTCCCTCCTCGTCACGCTCTTCTATGCGCTCGGCGCCGCCTTGCCGATGCTCGCGATCGCGCTCGGCGGGCAGCGGCTCGGCGCGATCCGCCGTCACGCTGAGACGACGCGCCGTGTTGCCGGCGCTGTGATCGGCGTGACAGCGCTAGCGATCGCATTCGGCGCCGACCAGCGCTTCACGACCGCTCTGCCCGGCTATACACAGTCGCTGCAGGAGCACGTCGAGCGGACGCCGGCGGCGCAGCGCGAGCTTCGGGACTTGACGAGCGCGGGCGCGGCGGCGTCGACCCGCGCGCCGGCGCCCGAGGTGCGCGGGATCACGCAGTGGATCAACTCCAGGCCGCTGACACTCCGGCAGCTTCGGGGGAGGGTCGTCCTGATCGACTTCTGGACGTATTCGTGCGTCAACTGCCTCCGGACGCTGCCGCATCTGAAGGCGTGGGACGCGGCGTACCGCAAGGACGGGCTCGTGATTCTCGGTGTCCACTCGCCCGAATTCGCGTTCGAACGGGTGCCGGGCAACGTGAAGGCGGCGGTGCGGAAGCTCGGCGTTCGTTACCCGGTGGCCCTCGACAACGACTTCGCCACCTGGCGTGCCTACTCCAACCAGTACTGGCCGGCGAAGTACCTGATCGACCGCACGGGACGTCTCCGCTACCACCATTTCGGCGAGGGCGACTACGGGCAGATCGAGTCGCTGATCCGCCGCTACCTGGGCGAGCGTGGCGGGCCGGAAACGCGTGTGGCCGACCTGACGCCGACGGAGTCGACCACACCGGAGTCCTACCTCGGTTATGAGCGACTCGGTCCCTTCAGCGGGAGCCGGATCGAGCCCGACCGGGAGGCGACGTACCGCTTCCCGCGCGTGATCTTCCCGGACTCCCTGGCGTACTCGGGGCGGCTCCGGGTCGAGCGGCATCGGATCGTCGCCGGCCGGGACGCCGCCCTCCGGCTCCAGTTCCACGCGCGCCAGGTCAATCTCGTCCTGGGCGGCAAGGGCCCGCTCCGTGTCTACCTCGACGGCAAGCCCCGGCACACCATTGAGATCGGCGGTGAGCCGCGCCTCTACACGCTCCTCGACCTGCCGCAGCTGCGGCAGGGCCTCCTGGAGCTGCGCTTCGCGCCGGGCCTCTCGGCCTACGCCTTCACGTTCGGGTAAAAGGCCTGGCTAGTCCGCGACCGCGCCACGGGCGCAGTCGAGGAAGTAGCGCTCGGTGATCTGACGGCAGGCGGCCCGTCGCTCGTCCCGGTACGCGTGCATGCCGCCCACGATCGTCCCGATCCCCTCGAAGCAGTACGCCTGCAGCGACCGGTTCGCCTGCTCACACAAGCCCTTTGACCGCCGTGGGCTCGCGTCGTTCGAAGTAACGTCCCGAGCTGCGCCGTAGACGCACTCACGCTCCATGTTCCCGGCGAGCGCGCAGATCTGGAGGATCCGGGTCGGGTCCTGCCGCGTGTTGCCCGAGGCGTCGCGCCCGAGCGACTGGAAACAGGTTGCGACCCAGCCCTTGTCGCTAAGCCGGCAGGTCTTCACGGCGCCCTGCCAGTTGAACCCGTTCGCCTCGAGGATCCGCGAGGTGACGATCAGGTAGCAGTAGAGCTTGTACTTCTGCGCGACGACGTCGCACGGGTAGAGCAGGTCGTGGTCCTTGAGCCACCTGGACTTGATGCCGTAGGACGACGAGATGTTCTCCATGAAGACGCCGGATTCGCAGGAGTCGTCGTCCCAGGCCGTCGTCAGCTGGTTGCAGGTCTTGAGTGCGAAGGGCAGGTCGTAGCCGGTGTGGATCATCAGGCCGTGGCCGAGGCCGTGAACGCACTGGTACGCGAGGAAGGTCGTCTTTCGGACGTCGGCGCCGGAACAGATCTCGCGGGTCTTGTCGGCGAGCTTGCCGGGCGGCGTCCCCTGGAACGCCCGCTCCACGACGCCGTGGTAGTAGCCGGACCAGCAGGTGGCGCGCCCCGCCGCGAGGGCCTGCGCGACGTTGCCGTGGTAGTAGAGCAGCGAGGCGGCGCCGATCCAGTGCGCGATCCGGTGGCAGTCCGCCTGAACCGCCTTGTCCGTGTTCTGCTTCTCCTCGAAGAGGTCGAGTGCCTTCTTCGGACCGTCTTTGTACGCAATGTTCCCGAACGCCTGACGGCGGCAGTCCGACTCGATGCAGCCGTCCAGCCGGGTCGTGTCCGGCTTGAACGTGGCGAGCACCGGCTGGCCGCTGCCGGCCGACTGCTTGCCGCCGCTCGAGACGTAGCGGGAGACCTCCTCGATCTCCTGCTTCGAGAGCTCGCCCTTGAAGGAGGGCATCCCGCCGCCGCCGTTCGTGACCTGACTCTTGACCTGGTCGAAGGACGGCTTGAGGTCGTCGAGGTTCGGCCCGACGGCGCCGTTTGAGCCCGCCGCCTTGAAGGTGTGACAGCTGCCGCAGCCGGCCTTTGCCCAGACCTCCGCACCGGAGCCGGCGCTCGTCGAGTCGGAGCCGTCGTCGCCGCTCGACCCGCAGCCTGCGGCGATCACGACGAGGCCCACGATCAGGACGAGACGTCGCATCACCCAAGGGTACTCGGCACTTCGGGAGGCTCTGGTGACAGGGGTACGATGAGGGCGTGGCTGTCGAAACGCCTCTGAAACTCGATGCGCACGCCTTGCGCGCGGACTTCCCGATCCTGGCGCAGGAGATCAACGGCAAGCCGCTCGCGTATCTCGACTCCGCCGTCACCGCCCAGAAGCCGCGGCAGATGCTCGAGGCGATGACGAGCTTCTACGAGACCTCGTACGCGAACGTCCACCGGGGCGTCTACGCGCTCGCCGAGCGGGCGACGGAGGCGTTCGAGGGAGCGCGCGAGAAGGTCGCACGGTTCGTCAACGCCCCCTCCTCACGGGAGATCGTCTTCACGCGCAACGCGACGGAGGCGCTGAACCTCGTCGCCTACGCCTGGGGCTTCTCGAACCTCGGACCGGGCGACGTCGTCGTCGTGACGGAGCTCGAGCACCACTCAAACTTCGTGCCCTGGCAGTACGTCGCGAAGAAGCGCGGGGCGGAGTTCCGGATGATCCCACTGACGGAGAGCGGCGAGCTCGACCTGGGCGCGCTCGACGGCCTCGCCCGCGAGGGGCAGGTCAAGGTCGTCGCGACGAACCTCGTCTCGAATGCACTCGGCACGATCAACCCGGTCGAGCGGCTGGCGGCCTGGGCGCACGAGCAGGGCGCGATCATGGTCGCCGACGCTGCCCAGGCGGCGCCCCACCGAAAGATCGACGTCCAGGCGCTCGGCTGCGACTTCCTCGCGTTCTCGGCGCACAAGCTCTGCGGGCCGAGCGGGGTCGGCGCGCTCTGGGGTCGGCGCGAGCTGCTCGAGGCGATGGAGCCGTTCAACCTCGGGGGCCACATGATCCGGAAGGTGCAGTTCGAGGAGACGACCTGGGGCGATCTGCCGCACAAGTTCGAGGCCGGCACGGCCCCGATCGCCGAGGCCGTCGGATTCGGGGCCGCGATCGACTACGTCTCCGCCGCTGGGCTCGAGGCGATCGAGCAGCACGAGCACGAGCTCCTCGCGTACGCGCTGGAGAAGATCGGCGACGTGCCAGGGATCCAGCTCTACGGGCCCTCAGCCGACCGCCGGGCCGGCATCGTCAGCTTCAACATGGAGGGTGTCCACCCCCACGACGTCGCCCAGGTGCTCGACTGGGAGGGGGTCGCGATCCGGGCCGGCCACCATTGCTGCCAGCCGCTGATGCAGCGACTGGGCGTGGCGGCGACCAACCGGGCCAGCTTCTACCTCTACACCGTTCCCGAGGAGATCGACAGGCTCGCGGAGGGGCTCCTCCGCGTCCGCAAGGTCTTCGGCTAGCCTCGTTTCCATGGAAGACCTGTACAGAGAGGTCATCCTCGACCACTACAAGAACCCGCGCGGACACGGGGTGATCGAGGACGCGGACGCCGAGGCCGAGGGCATGAACCCACTCTGCGGCGACGAGGTCGCGATCTACGTCGCGTTCGACGAGGACGGCGAGAGGATCCACGAGGTCAAGTTCTCCGGCCGCGGCTGCGCGATCAGCCAGGCGTCGACGTCGATGCTGATGGAGATGGTCATGGGCCGGACTGCCACCGAGGTCGGCGAGCTCTCGAAGGAGGAGCTCCTCGACGAGATCGGGATCCCCAACATGTCGCCGATCCGGATCAAGTGCGCGCTGCTCGGCCTTGGGGTCCTCAAGGTCGCGCTGCACCGCGCCAAGGGCACGCCGCTCCCCGAGGAGTGGGCGGGGCTCGACGAAGAGTTCCAGGTTCGGTAGTTGGCGCTCGTCGACGTGGCTCCGGTGGACGAGTTTCCGCCGGGGTCGGTGAAGATCGTCCGGGCGGGGTCAATCGCCGTCGGCGTCTTCCGTCTTCCTGACGACCTGTACTGCGCGATCGAGGATCGCTGCTCGCACGACGACGGGCCGCTTGCGGAGGGCGACTACGACCTCGACGAGGGTGTCGTCATCTGCCCCCGCCACGGCTCGCGGTTCGACATCTGCAGCGGCCGGCCGCTCTCGCTCCCGGCCTACGAGCCGGTCGACACGTTCCCAGTCGTGATCGAGGACGGCTGGGTCAAGGTCGACGTAACCTGATCGCCACAGTGGTCGGCCCGCCGGCCGCCGGGGACGGGTTGGAACGAAGGGCAACTAGGGTACGGCCGTGCTGGACGACCGGGTTCGCGCGGTGCTCGAGCGCCTCGAGGCCGAGGACGCGTCGGAGCGCGAGCGGAACGTATCGCGGGAGCAGCGCTCGCGACAGGTCGCCCGCACGACGGGGCAGTTCCTCTTCGCCCTCGTCGCGCCGCAGACCGATTGCGAGGTGCTCGAGCTCGGCGGCTCTCGGGGCTACTCGACGATCTGGTTTGCCGCAGGCGTCCGAGACCTCGGCGGCCGCGTCCTGTCGCTCGAATCCGACCCCGCGAAGTGCGACGCCTGGCGCCGCAACGTCGCCGAGGCGGGGCTGGACGACGTCGCCGAGCTGATCGAAGGAGACGCGTTCGAGACGCTCCGTGCGATCGACGACGTCTTCGACGTCGTCTTCATCGACGCGGAGAAGGAGGACTACGAGCGCCTGTTCGACCTTTCCCGCGACAAGGTCGAGCCCGGCGCCCTCTTCGTCGCCGACAACGTCCTCTCGCACGCCGACCCCCTCGCCGACTACTCCCGCCACCGCCAGGCCGACCCGACGCTCGAGTCCGTGACGGTCCCGCTCGACCGTGGATTAGAGCTGTCCGCTGTCCTGAAGTAGTCGCTACAGTTCGACTACCGCGGAAAGGAGGTGGTCCGGTAGTGACACATTCAAGTACGGGCAGTGGAGGTACCAGCGGGTAGGGGCGTGTCCCTGAGACCTGAAGGGAACCGCCTAGCCAGCGTGGGGGACGTCGCGCTACGCGCCGCCGGCACCTAGCCGAGCAGGTAAGCGCCTCTACCAAATCCACCGCTGGTATTGGAACGGGGCCGCTGGAAACAGCGGCCCCTTCTTTTTCCTCCCGCTCGGCCGTCGCCGAGGAAAGCTTCGGAACAAGCCATGGCAGTCGTGATCGCAAACAACCTTCGGAAGGACCTGGCGGGAGACAACCTCTTCGACGGCGTTTCGTTCAAGGTCGAGCGCCGCGATCGGCTCTCGCTCGGCGGCCCGAACGGAGCGGGCAAGACGACATTGCTCCGGATGCTCGTCGGCGAGCTGGGCGTCGACGGCGGCAAGCTCGCGTTCTCGAAGGGGACTCGCGTTGCGCTGCACGACCAGCGGCCGCCGCTCGACCGCGGTCTCACGCTGCGCGAGTACGTCCTCTCGGGCGCAGCCGACCTGATCGCGCTGGAAGAGGAGCTCCGCGAGCTGGAGACGGCGATGGCGGCAGGCGTCCACGACGCCGCGGCGCTCGACCGCTACGCCGCCGCCCAGGCGCGCCTCGAGCACGCGGGTGGCTACGGCTGGCGCGACCGCACCGCCGGCGTGATCCGCGGCCTTGGCTTCGCTGACCACGATCTCGACCGGGCGCTCGACACTTTCTCGGGCGGTGAGCTCACCCGCGCCTCGCTGGCCCGTGCCCTCGCCGGCGACCCCGACCTCCTGCTGCTCGACGAGCCGACGAACCACCTGGACGTCGAGAGCATCGAGTGGCTCGAGCGCGAGCTCCAGTCGCTGGACGCCGGGGTGATCCTCGTCGCCCACGACCGTTGGTTTCTCGAGTCGGTCACGAACGCGGTGCTCGAGCTCGCCGGTGGACGGTCGCTCTACTTCGCGGGCCCGTGGTCGAAGTGGCGCCTCGAGAAGGCCGCCCGGGCCCAGCAGGCGGAGAAGACGATCGGCCGCCTCGACGCGGACATTGCCCGCCTCGAGCGATTCGTGGAGCGGTTTCGGTACAAGAAGAACAAGGCGAAGCAGGCCCAGGCGAAGCTGACGCACATCGGCCGGTTGGCCGGCGAGCGGGGCAAGTCGGCCGCCGAGCTCGAGAACCTCACGCGCAGTCAGCGCTCGCTCGGCTTCGACTTCTTCAAGCCTGCGCGCAGCGGGCGGACCGTCGTGGAGGCGGAGGACCTGGCGATCGCAGCCGGCGAGAAGCAGCTCCTGGACGCCGTGTCGTTCGCGCTCGAGCGCGGCGAGCATCTCGCGCTGGTCGGCCCGAACGGGTCGGGCAAGACGACCCTCCTCGAGACGATCCTCGGCCGCCATGAGCCCCGCGCCGGCTCGGTCCGGCTCGGCTACGGCGTGGAGCCGGCGTACTTCTCTCAGCACGAGATCGAGCTGGACGAGCGAGGCAGCGTTCTGGACTGCGTGCAGCGCGCCACGGGCCTCCAGCGGCCGCAGGCTCAGTCCCTGCTCGGCCGCTTCCTCTTCTCGGGCTGGCAGGAGCACGAGAAGCCGGTGACGGCGCTGTCGGGGGGCGAGCGGCGCCGGTTGGCCCTCGCGCTCGTCGTCGCGTCCGGCGCGAACCTGCTGATCCTGGACGAGCCGACCAACCACCTCGACCTCGAGAGCCGCGAGGCCCTCGAAGCGGCGCTCGAGGCGTTCCCGGGCACCGTGCTCCTCGTCTCCCACGACCGCGCGCTCCTCGACGCGGTCGCCGAGCGGACGCTGGCGATCGAGCACCGCACGCTCCGCAGCTATGAGGGCGGTTGGGCCGAGCTGATCCGGCGCCGCGAGGAGCTCGAGCAGACGGCCGAGCCGCCGCCGGCGCGGAAGCCGCCGAAGCGCAAGCCGCAGCCGGCGAGGCCAAAGGGCCCGACGCCGCTCGAGACCGTCGAGGCGGAGATCGCCGCGAAGGAGGAGGCGGTCGCCGAGCTCGAGCGGCGCCTGGTGGAAGACTGGAGCAACGTCGAGCTTTTGACCGCGCACCGCGCGGCGCGCGACGAGCTCCAGGCGCTGCTCGCCCGCTGGGAGACGCTCTTCGAGAAGGCCTAGTCGCGCGGCGGGCGTACCGCCCGGCAGGTTTTTGCGCCAACTTCCGCGCCGCACCCCTAGCAATCCTCCGGGGCGGCTGCTTCACTCTCTGTGCCCCATTCCTCGCTCAAAGAAGCTCACCTGCGCGACCTCAAACCGCGGATTCGACCCTTCTTCGCTGTTCTTGCGGCAGCTGCCGCAGGCTGGCTGCTGACCGCCCTCCTGGTCGCGGACGACTGGGTCGCCGGGCTGATCGCGATCCCGATCTGGATCGCCGCCGGTGCGGTCGCCTTCTGGCTCGCCGAGCAGCTCCGAGCACGCACGGATGCGCAGCGGCTCGCCGAGAGCCGACTGGAGAGCGCGCGGGAGGCGTCACACGACGCCGTGCTGCGGATCGACGCGGACGGCACGATCTCCGCCTGGAGCCGGGGTGCCGAGGCACTGTACGGGCACGGGGCTGACGAGCTCGTCGGCCGTCCGCTGGCAGAGCTCCTGGACGAGCCCGACGCGGAGCGGGTCGTCGAGGCCGTTCGAAGCGGCGCGCGGCTCCACGACTCGATGCAGCAGCGCCGCCGGGACGGCACGGAGTTCATGGCGGCCGTCGCCGTCGTGCCGACCGGCGCCCAGTCGGGTGAGGCGATCGTGGTGGCACGAGACGTGGGCGAGCTGCGGCGGACGACGACCGAGCTCAGAAACACCGAAGCGAAGTACCGCTCGCTCGCGGAGCACCTTCCGCTCGTCACGTACGTCGAGTCGCTCGACGGCGAGCGGAAGACCACGTTCGTGAGCCCCCAGATCGACCGGCTCGTGGGCTACACCGCCGAGGAGTGGCTGGACGACCCGGGCCTCTTTCTCCGCCTCGTCCACGCCGAGGACAGCGACGGCGTCGCGGCCGCTCGCGAGACGGTCGACCCGGCCCGCGGCATCCGACTGACCTACCGCGTCGTCGCCCGCGACGGCAGGGTCGTCTGGGTGCGCGAGGAGGCGGCGATGGTGCGCGACGAATTCGGAAACGCGCTCTGCATCCAGGGCTACCTCCTCGACGTGAGCGAGCGGAAGGCGGCCGAGCTGGAGCGAACCGAGCTGCGCACGGCCGAGGCGGCGACGGGCGAGCAAGCACGCGCCCGCCAGCGGAAGCTCGAGTTCGTGGCCGAGGTCGCCTCGATCCTCGGCTCGTCGCTCGACGCGCAGTCCACGGTCGCCGAGGTGGCGGCGCTCGTGACGCGCGACACCGCGGAATGGTGCGTCGTCGACGTCCTCCACGAGGAGGGGACGGTGATGCGGTGGGCCGCCGTAGGAACCGAGCCGGCCGAGCCTGGGGGCGAGACCGACGTGGCCGAGGTCACTCCTGCCTCCCCGGCCGAGCTGACGGAGTCCGAGATCCGCGTGCCGCTGATTGCGCGCGGCCGTCGCGCGGTCGGGTTGCTCACGCTCGCCCGCGGCGAGCATGCGGCGCCGTTCGTCGCCGACGACCTTCCGTGGGCCCGCGCCCTGGCCGGGATGATCGCCGTCGCGATCGACAACGCACGACTGCACAGAGAGCTCCAGGCCCAGTCGGACGCGAACAAGGTCCTCAGGCATATCGGCGAGGGTGTCTTCCACGTCGACGTCGCCGGCCTGATCCGCCTCTGGAATCCCGTCGCCGCGACGATCGTCGGCGTCTCGGCCGACACCGCCGTGGGGAAGCCCGTCCCCGACGTGATCGCGGACTGGCACGAACTCGCGGATCGGGTGCCGGTCGGCACCCCGGCCGAGCCCGCCCGGCCCGCGACGTTGCCGCTCGAGACCGAGCGGGGCGAGTGGTGGCTGTCGATCGCGGGGGTCGAGTTCGGCGGCGGAACGGTCTACGCCTTCCGCGACGTCACCGAAGAGCACAAGATCGAGGAGCTGAAGGCGGAGTTCATTGCGACCGCGTCCCACGAGCTGCGCACGCCGCTCGCCGCCGTCTACGGCGCGGCACAGACCCTGCTCCGGCACGACTTTGCCTTGGACGAGGCGGGACGCGAGCGGTTCATCGGTTTGATCGTCGACGAGTCGGACCGCCTCGCCCACATCGTCAACCAGATTCTGCTCGCGAACCAGCTCGAGGTCGGGCGGGTCGACCTCGAGACCGAGCCGTTCGACGCGACCGAGCTGATCGAGCGGGTGGTCGAGTCGGCGAAGACGCATGCACCGGGGACCGTCACATTCGACGTCCAGGTTGGCTCGGGCGTCCCGCGGATCGCAGCCGACAAGGACCGGGCGCGGCAGGTGCTCGTGAACCTCGTCGAGAACGCGGTGAAGTACTCGCCGCAGGGCGGCCGCGTGGAGGTGGGAGCAGAGGCCCGCGCCGGGGAGGTCGTCTTCCGCGTGGTCGACGAGGGAATGGGTATTCCCGACCACGAGCAAGAGCGGATCTTCGAGAAGTTCTACCGCCTCGACCCGAACATGACGAAGGGCATCGGCGGGACGGGCCTCGGGCTCTACATCTGCAGCGAGCTCGTCGAGCGGATGGGCGGAGAGATCTGGCTCGAGTCGGAGGAGGGGAAGGGCTCGGCCTTCTTCTTCCAGCTGCCCAGCGCGGGCGAGCCTTCCGTCCTGCCGAGGACGCTGGAGCTCGCGGAGCCCGAGCGCGCGGGAGCCGGCTCGACAGCGCGCCGCCTCCGGCCGCGGTAGGCGCTCGGCTAGGCCCGCCGCTCCCCGGCCGGTGAGCCGGGGAGCGGGGCGAGCCGCGGTACTAGTCGGAGTCGGCGACGAACACGTCGTCGGCGACCTGGGCGTCGCTGTTCATCCGGATGATCTGCGAGAGCTTGTACCGGTAGTCGAGCCCGTAGAGCGCACAGACGGCCGCGAGCTCGGAATCATTTGCGTAGAAGAACCGATCGCCAGCTCGAAGCGCTTCGAACTGCTTCTTCCAGATCGCGAGCTGCAACTCGCCGAACTCCGTCCCGGCGATGTGCTGCTCGGAGACCATGCCGACGAACGCGTCGAGCTTGTTGGGACTGCCGTAGATCGCCTTCAATCTCGCGGCGAGCGCCGTGCGCCGGATACCGACGACGGCCCCCTCCTCGGTCCCGAGCGGCAGCCGCTTGCCGTCCGCGTCGAAGACCTTGACGAAGTCGAGGCTGTCGGGATCGTCGATCGCGTCCCTGCGGTCGATCCGGCTGGTTCGCGGGAAGCGATCGGTCGCCTCGCCGGTGATCGAGGTGAACGACTGCTTAGGCGCCAGCCCGTACGCCGTTCGCAGGGAGTTGTACAACGGCATTCCGTGATCACGGCCACGCTCCACGTCGATCGCGCCGAGGTCGACCACGCCCTTGAAGCACTGCGGGAGGGTCGGCCCGTCGAGACAGGTCGGATTCCCCGGCACGGGGATCTCGAACAGCGTGCTCCGGAGCTGGTTGTCGATCAGCTCGTCGTTTTTGTACTCGGGTTCTGAGCCGATTCCCCTGAGCACCGGCCCGAGGCCGACCGCGGGAAGGAGATCGGGGTTGCCGAACGCGACGTTCAACGGGATGACGACGGTGTCCACGCCGTCCTCGTCCTCGACCTCGACGCCCTGCTGCTCGAACGCGTCGACCTGCTCGGGCGAGTACGTTCCGGGAGGTGCGATCGGCTCGAGCTGCCCGTGGATCATGCTGTGCGCCCGGTAACCGACGACCGCGAACTCGTTGGAGAGCGTGGCGTCGACGTTGTCCTTGTAGCCCTGGTACGGCGACAGCTCGACGCCGAGCGCGGGCAGGAACTCGTTGTAGGTGATCCATTGCTGCTCGGCGCCGACTATGCGCCTGGCAATCTGGAACCTGGTCTCGTCCGACAGCCGGCGTGGGAGAGCGTTGACGATTCGGTTGTGTTCGCGGGCGAACAGCGTGTGGGTCGCGGTCAGGGCGACGTTCTCGTTCGCCCGTGTATCTCCGGCGACCATTGCGCGACTCGGCGTGGCGGCCAGCCGACCCATCAGCGCCATCTCGGGTGCCGTCGCTGCATTCCCGCGGGCATCTCGACGCGGGAGGTACCCGTGGTCGAGGAGAAGTTGCCCGCCGTTGTCTGAGAGCGTCCCGTTGTACGGTCCCTCCCGCAGCCACTCGAGCCGGTTCGTCGCGTCTCCGTACACGCTCGAGCCGTCGATGAAGCTGCTCACGGTGTTGATCTGCTGCCTCGCAGAGGTGACGCCTGTGCCTGGCGCCGCCGGGGTTCGGGAAAAGGGGATCACCCCGAGGGTGTTCGTGAACTCTTCGAGCGGGTCGCGCGCGTTGAACGCGATCGACGCGTCCTCACCGCCGACCTCCTGGCGAAGGCCGAAGGTGTGGTCCATGAACTGCCCCCAGACAAAGCCCCATTGCGAGACGTTGTTCTCGGAGAAGAGGTTCTGGGCCCGGTCGTTAAAGATGCGGTTACTGACGTACCGCGTGTTCGGACCGGTGATCGGCTTCGCCACGCCGTCCGCGTAGTTGGCCGGTGCAACTCTGACGTACTGCGTCCCCGCCTGGCCCCAGCTGGAGTTGCCAGCGTTGTTCCCACTCCCGTCCATCGCACGAGACGAGGACGAGACGCCTGAGGCGATCGGTACCAGGACGAGCAATGCCGCAAGCGTTCCCGCAGTTATGAGGCGCATCTGCTGCCTCCCTCCCGAGCGAACTCCACTGCCGCACCGCGGCGTTCACGTCGCATCGTGGGTCGAGGAAGCGGGCAGTATCCCAGGGAAAGGGATTACTTCAAGTGAAAACGGTATGAATCCGCTAAAGAAGCGGGAAAATTGCCCCAACGTGCGTGAGAAACGGACCTAATCCGTTTCGAGCGTCGCGATCAGCGCGTCGGCGACGACCTTGAGCGGTTTGCCGGAGAGCTGGCTCGCCCGCCGGAGCCGAGCGAAGGCGTCCTGCTCCGACAGGCCGTCCCGCTCCATCAGCAAGCCCTTGGCCTTCTCGATCGCCTTGCGTGCCGCGAGCGCCTCGGCGAGCGAGTCCGCCTCTTCGCGCAGCGCGCTCAGCTCCTCGTGCCTTGCGCGCGCGGTCGCGATCGCGGGCAGCAGGTCGTTCTCGCGGAACGGCTTCACGAGGTAGCCGAAGACGCCGGCCTCGACCGCCCGGGCGACGAGCTCGCCCTGGCCGTAGGCGGTCAGCATTACGATCGGGATCGGCCGGTCCTCGAGGATCCGCTTCGCTGCCTCGATTCCGTCGAGCCGGGGCATCTTCACGTCGAGGATCGCGAGCTCCGGCTGCTCGGCCTCGGCCAGCTCGATTGCCTCGAGCCCGTCGCGCGCCTCGGCGCAGACCTCGTGGCCCGCCTCCTCCAGCAGCTTCCGGAGGTCGAGGCGGATGATCGTCTCGTCCTCGGCGATCAGGATCCTCATGCGGGGAACGCGACCTCCGCCCGGAGGCCCTGTTCGGAGCGAAGCGTGAGCGTGCCGCGGAGCTCGTCGCGGACGAGCGCGTCGACGATCGAGAGGCCGGTGCCCGTCGGCTGCCCGCTCACGCCCTCCCCGTCGTCGGCGACCGCGAGCATCACCTCGGCGTTCCGCCGCGCCAGCTCGACCGTGATCGTCTGGCCGCCGTGCTCGAGCGCGTTCTGGAGCAGCTCGCTGAAGACGAGCGCGAGCGCGGTCGCCTGGTTGGCGGCCAGCGAGACCGGCTCCAGCTGCGAGTCGATCCGCTTCGGCGTCCCCGTGCCCTGCACGAGCATCGCCCGAAGCCGGTCGAGCAGCTCCGCCAGCTCGACGTCGTCGTGACGCCGCTCCGTCAGCACCTCGTGGACCGCCGCGATCGCGAGGATGCGGTTGGCGGAGTCGTCAAGCGCCTTGCGCGGATCGACGCCGTCGTCGGCGCGTGCCTGGAGCCGGAGAAGTGACGCGACCGTCTGGAGGTTGTTCTTGACGCGATGGTGGATCTCCTGGGCGAGGACGCCGCGCATCACCGCCCGCCCGTGCTCGAGCGCCACCGCCGCATGGTGGGCGATCGAGGACAGCAGCGCCCGCTCCTGCTCCGTGAACGGCGTGTCGCGGTCGACGACCAACTCGCCGATCTGCCGCCCCTTCCAGCGGAGCGGCAGCCGGACCGCGTGCGTGCCCGCCTGCCCCTCGGGCCAGGCGATCTCGCCGTCCTCGAGCACGAGGGCGGCACCCGTCGCGTCGACCGACTCGACCGTCGTTCGCACGATCGCCTCCAGCGACTCCTCCAGGTAGAGCGACTCCGAGACGGCCTCGGAGATGCGCGCCAGAGCCTCGAGCTCACCGACCCGTCGCTGCGCCTCGGTGTACAGCTTCGCGTGCTCGATCGACTGCGCCACCTGGCCGGCGATGGCAAGCAGGAGCTCGATCTCCTCGGCCATGAACTCACGCGGCTCGACCGTCCGCACGTTCAGGGCTCCGGCGAGCTTCTCGCGCGCGAGGATCGGGACGGCGAGGATCGACTCGTACTGGTCCTCCTCGAGATTCGGGAATGCCTTGAACCGCGGGTCGAGGTGCGCCTGCGCGGCGATCATGATCGGCGCGCGCTCGGCGGCAGCTGTGCCGGTGATGCCCTCGCCCGGCCGCATCTTGGGACGCCTTGTCATCGCCTCGACGGCCGTCCCGTGGGTGGCGCGCAGCACGAGCTCGTCAGCTCCCTCGTCGTAGAGATAGACGAAGCAGGCCTCCGTCCCGAGTGCTTCCGCGACCTTGCTAGCGACGAGCGCCAGCACCTCTTCGAGGTCGAGCGTCGAGTTGACGGCGGCGATCGTCTCCGTGAGCAGCCGCAGGTGCCGTGCCCGGGCGTCCATCGGCTCGATTCTAGGAACGCCTGGCTTCGTTGAATTCGATACAAGGAAGTGGGAAGATCGTTGGCGCCCTACCCGTCATGAAAAGGAGAGCGGCGCCGAGTCGCGGCGCCGCGTCAACTCGAAAGGAGCGCCATGGAGAAGTTGGCTGCACGAGCGGCGCTCGTGCCGGCACCGGGCGTGGGCGAGGGGATCGCGACCTCCGTCTCGAGAAGCGAGATCGAAGAGGTACTCGCGAGCGAGGGCGAGCCGATCCAGCTCGTGCTCGACGTCAAGCGGTTCTCCGACGGCGAAGGCTCCGAATCCCACACCGTCGCTGTCTCCTGGGAGCGGTCGGATCTCGAGCGCGTGCTCGAAGAGGCCCCCGGGGACCAGGTCGTACTGACGTTCGACGGTGAGGCGCTGCGGCAGGCGGTGGAAGGAGATGTCGAAGCGCACGGGCTCCGGGAGCTCGCGGTCACACTCGCCGTCGCCGCCACGGCGGCGACCGGAGTAGCGCAGGCGACCGCGGCGCCCGACCCGGGAGGTCCGGTCGGCGCCGGCGTCGCCGGCGTCGCCATCACGCAGACCTCGGGTCCGGACGACCGAGCAGTGTCGCGGGCGGCACCGGTCGCCACGCCTCAGCTCGCGTCCGATGATCGCGCCGTCACGCGCGCGGCGCCGACACCGGCGCCGCAGCTCGGGGTGGACGACCGCACGGTCCCGAGGGCCACGCCCATCGAGGCGCCGGCGCCCGGTGTTGCACCGGACGATCGGGCTGTGCCGAGGGCGGTGACGCCGATCGACACGCCGGCGCTCGCCCCGGACGACCGGGCTGCGCCGAGGGCGACGCCGATCGAGGCGCCGGCTCCTGGTGTTGCACCGGACGATCGGGCTGTGCCGAGGGCGGTGACGCCGATCGATACGCCGGCGCTCGCCCCGGACGACCGGGCCGTCCCTCGCGCGGGGGCGCCGATCGACATACCGGCGGCCGGCACGGCCTCGGATCCCGGACCCTCGTGGGCTCCGAGCCCGGCCCAGACGATCGTTCTCGCAGGCGGGATCGCACTCGCGATCGCGGGAGCGTTCTTCCTCGTCGGCGACCGACGGGTTCGACCGCGTCCGATCTAGGACACGGCTGGACGGAGCGCCGCCCGTCGGCGGCGCTCCGTTTCCGCCGCTTACAGAGTCCTTACCTCCGCGGCGAAGATCCTTGACACGGCAGGCGTAGCGTTGTCTGCGTGAGCGACGTCGCCCTCCCGAATCTGCAGCGGACGATCGGCTTTCGGGTCGCAGACGTGAGCGGCAGGCCGGTCGGACGGGTCGAGTGCCCGATGTACGGCACGACGCCGGATGTTCCGGACGCGCTCGCCGTGCGCTTCGGGTTCCTGTCGCGCCGGCGTCGTCTCGTCCCCGCCAGCGCGATCGAGGAGATCGACGGCTCGAGCGGCGTCGTGGGCCTCAATGTCGGCCGCGAGACGATTCGCGCATTCCTCTAGGGGAATAGCGCTAGTAGGCAAATCTTGCGCGATCGAGGAGAATAGGAGCGTCTCACCCCCCTGCGGCGGGTGGGACGAACTGACGGCCGACTGCGAGCTGCAATGACTTTGCAGCTCGTGGTCGTTCTTCGGCGTTACAAGACCGGCAGATACCGCTCCAACTCCCACTCCGTGAGCTGTACGCGGTACTCGTCCCACTCTTTTCGCTTGAGCTCCACATAGCGGTCGAAGATGTGCGGCCCGAGTGCCTTCCGCGCGAGCTCCGACTGGGAGAGCTCGTCGATCGCCTCGCCCAGGGTCTCCGGCAGCGAGACGATCCCGCGCTCCCGCCGCTGCTCCGCGGTCAGGTGGTACAGGTTCGTCTCCATCGGGTCGGGGAGCTCGTAGCCCCGCTCGATGCCCTCGAGCCCGGCGTGGAGGAGCGCCGCGAAGGTCAGGTACGGGTTGCACGCGGGGTCGGGGCAGCGGATCTCGGCGCGGGTCGCCTGCTCGGAGCCGGGCTTGTAGAGCGGGATGCGGATCAGTGCCGAGCGGTTCCGCTGCGACCAGGCGACGTAGACCGGCGCCTCGTAGCCGGGCACGAGCCGCTTGTACGAGTTCACCCACTGCGCGAACACCGCCGCGATCTCACGGGCGTGGCGGAGCTGCCCGGCGATGAACGCCTTCCCGGTCTCGGACAGGTGCCACCTGTCGTCCGCGTCGAAGAACTGATTCCGGGTGTCGCTGAAAAGCGACATGTGCGTGTGCATCCCCGAGCCGTTCTCGCCGAAGATCGGCTTCGGCATGAAGGTCGCGTGGTAGCCGGCCTTCTTCGCGATCTCCTTGACGATCAGCCGGTAGGTGATCGTGTGGTCGGCCATCTCGAGCGCCGGCGCGAACCGCATGTCGATCTCGTGCTGCGACGGACCGACCTCGTGGTGGACGTACTCGATTGGGATCCCCATCGACTCCAACGCCCGCACCGTCTCCTGGCGCAGCTCGCTCGCCGCGTCCAACGTCGTCATCGCGAAGTAGCCGCCCTCGTCGAGCGTCTCCGTGCCCTGGGCGCTGCGGAAGAGGAAATACTCCAGCTCCGGCCCGACGTTGAAGGTGTCGAAGCCGAGGTCCTTCATGCGCTCGAGCGCGCGCCGCAGAACGTAGCGCGGGTCGCCATCGTACGGGTTCCCGTCCGGCGTGACGACGTCGCAGATCATCCGCGCGACCTTCGTCTCCCCCTCGCGCCAGGGCATCAGCTGGAAGGTGGTCGGGTCGGGGATCGCGACCATGTCCGATTCCTCGATCGCGTTGAACCCGGTGATCGAGGAGCCGTCGAAGCCCATGCCGTCGTCGAGCGCGTCGTCCATCTCGGCGGGCGTCACGGCGAAGCTCTTCAGGTGCCCCTCGAGGTCGGTGAACCACAGGAGGAGGAACTCGACCCCCTCGTCCTTGATCCGATTGAGGACGGCCTTCCGGTCCTCGACCACCGACGTCGCCCTCGCCCTGCTCTCCACCTGCGCCATCACGCCTCCTCGAAAAGAGAAAAGCCCCGGGCAACCGCCCGAGGCCCCGTTGCCCCAACGCGGCGGAGCGTACCACCTAACCGGGACGGGATCGCGCGGGCGCGGCGCCCGGCTCGAACTCGTCGAGGAGCGGCGTCTGGTCCTCGAGCGGCTCGCTGAGGATCACCCGGCTCGTGCTCCCCGGGGTCTCCGTGTCGCGCATGCCCGGCAGGAAGTAGATGAGCGCCGTGAGGACGCAGGAAGACACGCCCGCGATGACGAGCACCGGCTTGGCGCCGAGCCAGGCGGCCAACGGGCCGGTGACGGCAAACGAGACTGGCACGAGGCCGATCGAGAGCAGCCAGTCGACGCTCTTGACCCGTCCGAGCAGGGCGGCCGGCACCACGCGTTGCATTAGCGTGATCCAGACGATCAGCCCGCAGGCCCAGCAGGCCTCGCCGAAGAACGAGATCACCATCGCCTGCCACGGCAGGTCCGCCAGTGCGTAGGCGGCGATCTGGAGGCACGCGATCGTCCAGAGCGCGTACATGAAGGTGATGTGCCGGCGGGGCAGGCCGAGCTGGCCGATGGCAAGCGAGACGAGGACCGCACCGAGGCCCCCGAAGGCGAAGATCAGCCCGAGGTCCCCCGGGTCGCCGCCGAGGTCGTTCTTGACGACGTACGGCAGCAGCACCTGGAACGGGCCCCAGACGAGGAACAGCGCGACGAACGCCCAGAGGAGCGTCCCCCACAGCCAGACGTTCTGCCGCACGAAGCGCAAGCCCTCCGCGATGTCCCGCAGCATCGAGGTCGGCTCGCCGCCGGATTCCGCGGCCGCGGGCCGCGGGTGCAGGAACAAGAGGGTCACGATCGCGAAGGCGAACGTGGCCGCGTCGATCAGGAAGGCCGTTCCGACCCCGGCGGTGTGCACGACGAGGCCGCCGACGGCCGGGCCGATGAAGGCGAACGCGAGCTGCCGGACGAACTGCGAGAGCGAGTTCGCCTGGACGAGCAGGTGCCTCGGGACGAGATCCGGGATGATCGACCCGGCTGCAGGCCCCTGAAACGCCTGACCCGCGCCGAACGCCACCGAGATCGCGATCAGGTGCCAGAACTGGATGCGGCCGCTGACCGCGAGCAGCCCGAGCGCCGCGACGCAAACACCGCGCAGCGCGCTGGAGGCGATCAGCACCTTCCGGCGCTCGAAGCGATCGCTGACGACGCCTCCCACCAGCACGAGCGCGACCGTCGGGATCGTCTCGGCCACCCCGACCAGGGCCAGCGAGGTCGGCGAGTTCCACAGGTCGAACGCCTGCCAGGCGATGGCGACCAGGAAGAAGCCGTCACCGACCAGCGACACGGTCCAACCGAGCCAGAAGAGCGCGAAGTCGCGCTCGCGGAGCGGACGCAGGATCGCGATCCGGCTCACGCCGTCGCCTCGGCTTCCTCGAGCTCGGGCTCGCGTCCGCCGTGGCGGAGGGCGCGCGCGAAGAGGCCGATCGCAGGCACGAGCAGCAGGCCGGCCGAGACGAGCGCCGCACGTAGCGACGCGACCGTCCCGATCGCACCGATCACGGGGCCACCCGCGACCTCGCCGATCGCGTCGGCCTGGCTCGCGATCGAGTTGACGGTCGCCCGCACGCTCGAGTCCTGGACGTTCTTGTTCAGCCAGGTCTTGTAGAGCGGGTCCTTCAGGTTTCGCACGAGCCGTGCGACGAGATAGGCGATCGCCGCGACCGCGAAGCTCGCCGCCAGCCCGAACACGACGACCGACGTCGAGAGGACAACGGTGAGCACGAGCAGCGACCGCGCGAGCTTCGAGTTGTCCGCGTACTCGAACCGCTGGACGAGGACCGACGTGATCACGACGCCGGCCGCGAGACCCACAATGTTGAAGACGCCGAACCAGACCACCGGATCGAGGCCCCAGAGCGTCGGCAGCCCGACGTCGGTGAGGAGGTGCGCCTCCCACAGCCGGTCGAGACCCTCCGACGCCGCGCCGGCGAAGAAGGTGATGCCGACGATCAGCAGCAGGATGCTGTGCCCGCGCACGAGCCGGCCGCCGGTCACTGCCGTCGTCTTCATCGAGCGCAGCGGCGACGACCGCTCCTCCACGGGCCGCCGTTGGAAGCCGTGCTCCGGCATCAGGAAGATGCAGCCGATTCCGGTCGCGACGGAGACGAGGCCGCCGAACGCGACGGCGAGACCGAGATCCTGCGTGGCGATCGCGACACCCGCTGCGGAGCCGACGATCGCGCCGAGGTACGAGAACTGCGTGCCACGCAGGAAAACCCGCCCGATCCCCTCGACGCCGTGCTCGTCGGTGATCCAGGCCTCCCAGGCGCCGCTCATGAACGTCCCCGCGATTCCCCGGAGGATCGCCGCCACGAGAATCACCCAGTAGATCTCGACGAGCCCGAGCAGCACGATCGCCGCCCCCGCGCCGATCATCCCGATGATGATCGAGAGCCGACGGCTGTAGGTGTCGGCGACCACGCCGGTCGGTACCTCGAAGAAGAAGATCGCGATCTCGCTGACCGTCCCGAGCAGGACGAGCTGAAACGGGTTCACGCCGACGTCCTGCACGAGGTAGACCGCCCACACCGTGAAGGCGGCCTGCATCCCGAGCGTGTCGAAGAACTCCATCCCGTAGAAGACCCTGGTCGCGTCCGGTCGTCTCATCTCGGCTTTCTCGCGAGCACCCAGAGGAACGCCACCTCTCCCTGAGGCTCGGGCTCCCGCATCCAGACGAGCTCGTCGAGCTCCAGCTCGAATCCGGCGTCGCGCAGGAGACCGCGGCTCGTGTCGGCGTCGAAGCTCGAGAAGAACATTTCGACGCCGAGCCACTCGTACGTCCGGTCAGGACCCCCCACATGGCCGAGCGAGGCGAGGAAGAGGCCGCCGGGCTTGAGCCAGCGCGCGATCCATCCGAACAGGTCGCGATGTTCGTCGCGGGGCACATGCATGATCGAGTAGAAGGCGGTGACCGCATCGAACGTGCCCGGCTCGAAGTCGAGGTCGACGAAATCACGGCAAAGGAGCGTCGCCCCCGGCAATCTCGGGCGAGCGAGCGCGAGCTGCTCCTCCGAGAGATCGACGGCGACGAGCTCGAATCGTTCGGCGAGGTGAGCGATCTTGGCGCCGTTTCCGCACCCGAGGTCGAGCACCAGGCCGCCGCCGCGCAGTCGAGCTGCGAGCTCGCCGAGGAAGCGCTCCCAGGGATCTCCTTCGATCTGCTCGCCCCAGTCGCCGAAGCGAGGGCCAAGCGCGTCGTACGCGGACTGCACGATCCGTTTCCGCTCGTCGCTCAGGTTCGCGTGTCTCACGGGCGTCTCCGCATCGAGATCCACGCCGGCTGCGGCTCGTAGCCGAGCGCAAGGTTGATCGCCTGCATCCCTTCGTTGCGGTCCTGCGTGAACGTGATCAGCTCGCGGTAGCCGTGCGCTGCGGCCCACCCGACCTGCGTCCGCTTCAGGGCCGTCGCGATGCCGCGCCGCCGGTGGGTGCGGCGGGTGGCGGTCAAACCGTGCTCGAGCAAGCCCGGCGCATCCCGCTCGAGCAGGCCGGCGAACCCGACCAGCTCACCGTCGTCCGTTGCGCCGAAGGCGATCGGGCCGCTCATCTCCTCCTCCAGCCAGACGTCGAACTCCGGCGGCTCGACCGGAGCGAGCAGCGGCAGATCCTCCCACGCCTCCCGCGTGAGCCGGTAGGCCTGGTCGTGGAGCTCCGGTGTGACCTCGACGAGCGAGACCGCGTCCGGCGCCGGCGGGAACGACTCGTCGCCGCGCAGGCGCAGGACGAGCTCGACCTGCCGCTCGTACTCCTCGAACCCACGGCGCTCCGCCCAGGCGACGGAATCCGCGTCGGCCTCGGAGACCATCGTGGAGAGCCACTCGAGCTCGGCCGCCCGTGCGTGTGTGACCAGCGTGTCGAAGAGCCTGCCGCCGATCCCGCGGCGGCGGAACTCCGGCAGGACCCTGACGCCGAGGAACGTGCGGCCCGGGGAGTCGGAAGGCGCGGCGAGGCCGGCACCCACGGTCCGACCGTCGCCCTCTGCGGCCAGATACAGCCGCTCCGGCTGGCGCTCGCGGCGCCGTTCCATCTGCTCCGCGCTCATCGGCTCGCGCGGCGTGATCGCCGTCCAGACTTCGGCCAGGCCGACGAGGTCCTCGTGCGTCTTGGCCTCGCGGATCATCCCGACCGCTTCAGCTTCCCGTGTCGCTTCGCATACAGCTCGCCGCGCCGGAAGACCCAGAGGCCCAGCGGAATCGAGACGACGCCGATCACGACGAGCGCCAGCAGCTCCTCGCCCATCGACGTGAGCCCCTCGCCGTCGAGGATCGCCGACCGGAGTCCATCGAGCGCATAGGTCGCCGGCGAGATCGTGGAGAACCACTGCATCCACTCCGGCAGGACGCTGACGGGGTAGTAGACGCCGGAGACGACGAGCAGGATCCCCTGCGCCATGAACCCGAGCTGCGTGCCCTTCTCGGGCGAGATCAGCGGCAGGACAGCGCACATCATCCCGATCCCGATGAACGAGAAGGAGGCAATGAGCAGGAGCACGAGCGCGGCGAGGAAGTTCGCGTTCGAGAGGTCGAGATCGAAGAAGAGCGCGACGACGCCGAAGAGCAGGATCGCCCGCGCGATCCCGTAGACGATCGCAAAGAGGCCCATGCCGAACAGGTGCACGGGCCGCGAGAGCGGTGCCATGAACGTGTACTCGATCGTCCCCTCCCAGCGCTCCCAGGCGACCGTCTCGGTGAGGATCTCGAAGAGCACGCCGAGGTAGGCCCAGACGACGGCGCCGACGAGGAGCTGGGTGGTCAGCTCCTGGACGTTCACGTCGGCGCCGGTCGCCTGGACGCCCTCCCCGATGAAGACGATCGTGAGCGTGTTCGCCACCGTCCAGACGAAGAACGCGATGTCCCACCAGATGTAGCGCTTGACGAGGTAGACGTTGCGCTCGAAGACGCCCGCGAGCCCGATCAGCTCGTGGCGGAGAACGGCTGCTGCTCCTTGTGGCATCAGTCCTCATCTCCGTCGGGCTCGTCTTCGAACGACTTCCCGGTGGCGGTGAAGAACGCCTCCTCCAGCGTCGCCGCCCCGTACTTCGCCTTCAGCTCGTCGGCGGGCGCGAGCTCGATCAGCCTGCCGCGGTCGAGGATCCCGACCCGCTCGGCGAGCTCCTCGGCCTCCGCGAGGTCGTGCGTGCAGAGGAGGACCGTCGCGTCGTGCGTCTCGCGGATCTCGCGGATGAAGCGCTGGACCTCGAGCTTCGATCTGGGGTCGAGGCCCGTGGTCGGCTCGTCCAGGAGCAGGACGATCGGCGCGGTCAGCAGGGCGCGCGCCAGCGCCACCTTCTGCTGCATGCCGCGCGAGAGGTCCTCCATCGGCTCGTTCATCCGGTCGCGCGGGAAGCCGACGCGTTCGAGGAGCTCGGGGATCTGCTTCCGGGTCGCGCGAGGCGCCATGCCGTAGAAGCGCGCGGCGTAGCTCAGGTTCTCGGTCGCGGACATCTTCTTGAAGAAGGAGGCCTCGACGGACACGCGGTTGATCAGCATGCGGACGGCTCGTGTCTCGGTGAAGACGTCGTGGTCGAAGATCCGCGCGGCGCCGCCGTCGTGCAGGAGCAGCGTCGAGAGCAGCCTGATCAGCGTCGACTTCCCGGAGCCGTTCTGGCCGAGGATGGCCACCGTCTCGCCTCGCCGGACCTCGAACGACACTCCGTCGAGCGCGGCCACGCGCTTGCGGCGCCGGCGGATGCCCTGCCGCCCGTCGTTGCGGAAGAACTCCTTGCGGAGGTCCTCCACGACGACGGCCGGCGTTCCATTCGTGTTGTTCGTTCTGGTCATGCGATGTCTCCCGGTGTTGAAAAACGGGGCGAGAACAGGCTTCAGCCGGGCCCTCAGGAGGCCCGCGAGCCGATGAAGTTCGTCAGCCGACCGGGAATCGCACGAGGCCCAGCCTAGCCACCGGGTGACGCGGTGGTCAAGCGGCGCGTACTAGAGCCGGCTCTCAGACGCTTCCGGCAGAAGGAGAGTTGCTTCCGTCCGATTCGACCGTTACCTTCTGACTCAGGCACGCACCGCCGAAGGTGCCTGCCGAGGCAATGGAGCCTCAGGACTCTCGGGAGTCCTGGGGCTTTTTCGCGTTCAAGGAGGCAAAACGTGAGCGAGCTCGAGACGAAGCACTACCTGGCGAACGGCACGGCGCCGGCCGCCAAGGAAGCGATTGCCTGGGCGGGCGAGACGCAGGCCCAGATGGTCGACCTGAAGTTCACCGACCTGCTCGGCACCTGGCAGCACATGACGCTGCCCGTGTCGGCGTTCGACGAGTCCGCCTTCGACGAGGGCCTCGGTTTCGACGGCTCTTCGATCCGCGGCTGGCAGGGGATCTCCGAGTCGGACATGCT
>DATLQK010000034.1:0-104738 GCA_035535195.1 Gaiellaceae bacterium
GCGGTCTACATGGACAAGATCGCCTGCGGTCCCGAGTCAGCCGGGGCGATCGACATCGAGGCGCCGCCCGCCGAGAACGTCAGGGCCGCGGCGAAAGCCAAGGGCGTCTCCCCGAGCGAGATCTCCGTCGTCGTGCTCGACCGGCCGCGCCACGAGCAGCTGATCGCGGAGCTGCGCGAGGTCGGCGCGAAGGTGCTGCTGATCACCGACGGCGACGTCGCGCCTGCGATCGCGGCCGCGCAGCCCGGGACCGGCGTCGACCTCCTGATGGGGATCGGCGGGACACCGGAGGGCGTCCTCTCCGCGGCCGCGCTGAAGTGCGTCGGCGGCGCGATCCAGGGCAAGCTCTGGCCCCGGAACGACGAGGAGCGGCGGAGCCTGATCGACGACGGCTACGACCTCGACCGCGTGCTGCTCACCGACGACCTCGTCGGCGGACGCGACGTGTTCTTCGCCGCCACGGGCGTGACGACCGGCGCGCTGCTGCGCGGCGTTCGCTACATCCGCGACGGCGCGATCACCGACTCGATCGTGATGCGCTCACGCTCCGGCACTGTGCGGCGCGTCGAGGCGAGCCACTCCTTCGAGAAGCTCGAGCAGATCTCGAACCTGGCGCTGCGCTAGACCTCCTAGGCCGGGACTTCCTCCTTCTCCCACTCCGGCGCGTAGTTGCCCTGCACCGCGGCGCCGTTGAACTTCGCGCGCCGGTAGAAGGCCTGCTGCGCTGCCTCGACGTTCGCCTCGTCACCCTGCCACGCCTTCAGCGTCGGCGCCTGGAGCGCGCGGCCGTAGGAGAACGAGAGCTTCCACGGATGCGGCCCGAGCGCGTTCATCGCGTTCAGGTGCGCCGTGGCATCCTCGTCGGTCTGGCCGCCGGAGAGGAAGACGATCCCGGGCACCGCGGCCGGGACGGTGTTCTTCAGGCACCGGATCGTCAGCTCCGCCACGGTCTGGACGTCGGCTCGGTCGGACGCCTCGTAGCCCGACAGCACCATGTTCGGCTTCAGGAGCATCCCCTCGCGCTCGACGCGCTGGTCGAAGAGCTCGGTGAAGACGGCGCGCTGGGTGCGCTCGGTGGCGACGTAGGAGGTGTGGAGGTCGTGGTCGCCGTCCTGCAGCACCTCGGGCTCCACGATCGGGACGAGCCCCGCCTCCTGGCTCAGCGCGGCATAGCGCGCGAGCGCGTGGGCATTGGTCCAGATCGCGTACTCGCTCGGGCGCCCGCCGCCGATCGACAGCACCGCGCGCCACTTCGTGAACTTCGCGCCGAGCTCGCGGTACTCGGCGAGGCGCTCGCGGAGGCCGTCCAGCCCCTCCGTGACCGTCTCGTCCTTCGAGCCGGCCAGCGGCTTCGCGCCCATGTCGACCTTGATCCCCGGGATGATCCCCTTACTCTCGAGCAGCTTGGGGAACGACGTCCCGTCGGCCGACGACTGCCTGATCGTCTCGTCGTAGAGGATCACGCCGCTGATGAACTCCTCGGCGCCCTCCGTCAGGAAGAGGAGATCCCGATAGGCGCGGCGGTTCTCCTCGGTCGACTCGACCCCGATCGAGTCGAAACGCTTCTTGATCGTCCCGGAGCTCTCGTCGGCAGCGAGGATCCCCTTGCCCTCGGCGACGAGGGCTCGTGCGATCTCGTGCAGCTCTGACATCTCAGCCCTCCCGTGGTTTCCAGGAGTGATTATCCCAAGCTCTGCAGGCTTTTAGGCCGGACAGGGGCCGCGCGCGAACCCACGCGCCGCCCGGTCGCTCAGGACCCAGCGCCAGCGGTCGCCCACTCTGACGACGTGGTAGGTGGCCGTGTACGCGCCCTCGTCGGTCGTCACCCGGACCCTCACGGCCTTGGACGGCGTCCGCCGCGGGAGGCCGTAGACCGTGAGCGGCTGGTCGCGGACGTCGAGGATCAGCACCGATTCGATCGTGCCCTTCACGTCGATCGTGCGACGGCAGTCCTCGTACTCCTTGCGCGTGACGAGGCGCTGGTGTCGGGGGTGGAGCGAGTCCCAGACCGTCCCGTAGTCGCCGACGTACTCCTGCTCGATCACGTCCTTGACCACGACCCCGGCCGTCCGATCCTGCTCGTTCTCGGACAGCGTGCAGCCGGCTACGACGGCCGCGAGCAGGGCGAGGAGGAGGATCCGAGGCAGGGACATCCGGCGGGCCTGACGGTATCGTTACGCCCGACGCGGACGTAGCTCAGTTGGTAGAGCATCGGCTTCCCAAGCCGAGGGTCGTGGGTTCGAATCCCATCGTCCGCTTCGCCGGATTAGCAGGGCTTTTCTCGCCGCCGCCGATGACTTGATAGCGGCGGCGCGCGGCCTGTGCCAACGGCGGTGCCAACGGGCCGGGCCCAGACGGGTGCGTCAGGGCGTCACGGGATATGCTCGTCCAAGCCGTTCGGTCGCGAGCCCCTAGGCTAAAGGCATGAAGGTCTTCAACCTCCAGGGCGATGACTGGGACCGCACGGAGGACCGTGAGGGCTGGCGCAGCAGGGACGCCTGGGTGGGCGCCCACATCGGGGCGGAGCTGCTCGGCGGAACCATGTACGAGCTCGACCCTGGCAATCGGCTCTGCCCGTACCACCTGCACTACGCGAACGAGGAGTGGCTCGTCGTCGTGCGCGGAAAGCCCACGCTCCGAACCCCCAAGGGCGAGCACGCGCTTAGCGAGGGCGACGTTGTCTGCTTTCCCCGGGGCAAGGATGGTGCCCACCAGGTCAGCAACCGCACCGAGTCTCCGATCCGGGTGCTGATGCTCTCGACCAAGATCGCCCCGGAAATCGTGGAGCAAATCGACAGCGGCAAGATCGGCGCGCGGAGCGCGAGGGGCGAGCAGATCCTGCTGAGTCGGCCCGGGCCGCTCCTCGACTACTGGGACGGCGAGGACTAGAAATACCTAGTAAATGCTGGCGCCCCTCTTTTTGGGGAGAGCCCGCCGCTTGACCCCAGCCTTCCGGTCCCGGAAACGGAGGTTCGATGTACCGCTTCCGGCTCGAGCTCGCGAACGGTGAGCCCGCCGACCGCCGACGTATAGGAGCTCGGTGATCAGCTGGCGCCCCGGACGACATGATCCCACTGCGACCAGGAAGAACGCTCCGAATGCTCGGCGTCCGTGACGAGGACGCCGACAAGCCGCCGGTGCTGGTCGTTGAGGACGTGCCCGGTTCGAACACGAGCGACCCCGCCTGACGTGTCGTCGGTTCGATGAGGGCCGGGTCGCGGGAAGCGCCATGGCGTTTGGCTCGCCGCCCGGCCCGATCACCTTTCCGTATGCCAAACATGAAAGGCACGGACCTTCGACCGGTCCCTTCGTGTAGACACGGGAAAGTGCAGATGATCGTCCGTGGCATCGATACGGCGAAGGCCTGCGAGCCTGAAAGGAGGCCACGGTGCATGGTGCGGTGATGTACGGGCCGGGCGATGTGCGGATCGACGAGCGTGCCGAGCCCCAGATCGTCGAGCCGACGGACGCGATCATCCGCGTGTCAGCGGCATGCGTCTGCGGCTCGGATCTCTGGCCGTACCGATGGATCGAGGATCTGGAATGGCCCGCACCGATGGGCCACGAGTACGTCGGGATTGTCGAGGAGGTGGGCGCGGAGGTTCAGGCGATCAAGCGGGGCCAGTTCGTGGTCGGTTCGTTCTCGGCCTCTGACAACACCTGCGCGATCTGCCGAGCCGGCTACCAGAGCGCCTGCGTTAACCGTGTACCCATGGGCGCGTTGGGCGCGCAGGCCGAGTTGCTGCGCGTCCCGCTCGCCGATGGCACGCTCCTCGCCACCCCAGACCTCCCTCCCGACGATCTGATCCCGAGCCTGCTCTCGGCCTCTGACGTGCTTGGCACCGGCTGGTTCGGCGCCGAGGCAGCAGAGGCCGGCCCGGGCAAGACCGTCGCGGTCGTGGGTGACGGCGCGGTCGGCTTGCTCGCCGTGCTGGCGGCCAGGCAGCTCGGCGCCGAGCGGATCATCGCCATGAGCCGCCACGAACCCCGGCAGCGGCTCGCGTGCGAGCACGGCGCGACCGACATTGTCGAAGAGCGCGGGGAGGACGGCGCGGCCAGGATCAAGGAGCTCACGAACGGGCTCGGCGCCGACTCTGTCGTCGAGGCGGTCGGCACCCAGGACGCGATCATGCAGGCAATCAGCGCCACCCGGCCCGGCGGGCACGTCGGTTTCGTTGGGGTAGGTCACGAGGTCACGGTGCCTGGTATGGATCTGTTCTGGAGCCTCGTGCACCTCCACGGGGGGCCTGCGCCGGTGCGCCGCTTCCTGCCCGTGCTGATCGACCTGATCTGGAACCGCCAGATTGATCCGGGCAAGGTCTTCGACCTCGAGCTGCCGCTCGCCGAGGCCGCCGAGGGCTACGACGCGATGGATCAACGGCGCGCGATCAAAGTGCTGCTTCACCCCTAGGCGGCCACCGCAGCGCTGCTCTGCATGCCTCCAGTCCCCGCCGTCATGTGACGTTCCCGGACGCTGGCGCAGAGGTCACGAAGCTCTACAGCGACTTCAGTCCGCCCCGCTGGCAGCCGCTCCGGGAGCTGTCCGGGCGGCCGACGGAAGCCTGCAGGCTCGGACAGTCTCGGACAGGGTAAAAAAGGCGCGCGCGCGAGAAGCCGCCGCGGCGAGGCTGGGACGAAAGGGGCAGTGATGAACGCACCACCTGCGTGTGCCCAGCTGTTCGACTTGGCCGAGGACGCGACCGTGAGGCGGACGCGACCGTATCGATGCCGCTCAAGGCTGCCGTCCGTTTTCGGCTCCGCGACGGGAGTACGTTCGAGAAGGCACTCCCGCTCTCCGGCGAGGTCAGGATCCAGGACGTCGCCCCGGCGATCGGGCTGCTCGCGCAACCAGTCGTCAGGCATGTTGAGGATCCCTGGATTGAGGTCGCCGGCGGCGGTTGCGTCAAGGCGAAGCCGCGGTCGTGATTGAGCCGATCGACGAGCCCGCTGTGGGGCCTGACCGTCCCAATAGCCCACCCCGCCGACCCGCCAACGCTGCATACCGCCGTGCCGAACTGGCGTCCTGGCGGCACGATCCCGCTGGGCGGAAGGACGCTGCGCGTGATCGAGTTCTCGAGCCGCACCTGGCGTCAGGTGACATGCCGGAAGGCAGGCGCACGCAGCGCTCGCTAACAGCGCAGCTCAAGCTCCTATAGGTTCGACTGCAGCCGATGACTTTCCAGGCACGAGTCAGTCGTAGCTCTCGAAGTCACTTGGCATAGCCAGCCCAGACGGAAAGGACACGCAAATGGGCGAGTCGCTCAAGAGTGTTGGCGCCATCACGCTGTTCGTCGAGGACCCGCAGCGATCGAAGGAGTTCTATGGTCGAGTGTTCGAACTCGAGGCGGTGTTCGAGGACGAGAACTCGGTCGCGTTCAAGTTCGACAACCTGTTGCTCAACCTGCTGAAGCGCGGAGCGGCCGTGAACGAGCTGCTCGGCCCCGTGCCGGCAGCGGAGCCGGGGGCGTCCTTCGAGCTCACGATCTGGGTGGAGAACGCCGACGCCGTGTGCGCCGACCTCGCGGAGCGCGGCGTCTCGATCATCAGCGGCCCGCTCGACCGGCCCTGGGGGATGCGCTCGGCCGCGTTCCTTGACCCCGACGGCTACGTCTGGGAGGTGTCGGCCGACATCCGGTCATCGTGAACGCTCGCCGCTCGGTCGAGTGACATTCCTACACACTGGCCCCGGCAAGCTTGTTCGGCGAGATGCCGCTAGTTTGCCTCGAGTATTAGGAGCTTCCGAAGGGCCTCGGCGGTAGCTGGCCAACGGAGGTTCGTGAATGCCTCGCCGGGCTCGCACCAGCGGTGATCGTCGTGCTCCCAGTCGAGGTTGGGCTCCCACTCATCCGGCGCAGTGACGTGAAAGCACGTCACGTTCACCTGCGCGACCGACGGGTCGTACTGCTCCCGTCTGTCCGCAGGCTCCTCGGTCAGCGCGTCGACGTACTCGACCACTTCGACTCCGGCCTCGGCGTTGGCGACCAGTCCCGTTTCCTCACGCAACTCCCGCTCGGCGGCCGCCGTCGCTGTCTCGCCGGGTTCCACCCCGCCCGCCACGACGTGCCAGTACCCGCCTTGCACCGCTGATCGATGGAGAATCAGAACCTCGGCAGCGCTCTTACGGGTTACGAACACCGCGATTTCCATGCCCGTGCGCACGACTAGAGAGTATGGGTCAGGCACCGTTCCTCGAGTGACATTCCCGAACTCAATGTCATCCTCGGCCGGTGGTGGCGTCCGCTGAGCGGCGCAGACTCGGGCGGCGGCGGCTGACCCGCTGCCGCGCCTCGACGCGCGAGATCGTCGCGCTCGAGCGTGAGCTGGAGGCGCGGACGCAGACGCTCGCCCCGGCGGCTGCTGGAGCTTCCTGGCTGCGGCCCGCTGAGCGCGGCCAAGCTGCTGAGTGAGATCGGCCCGATCGAGCGCTTCGCAAGCGACGCTCGGCTCGCCCGCCACGCCGGCGTCGCCCGCTTGAGGCCAGCTCGGGCAAGCAGCGGCGCCATCGGCTTGACCGTGGCGGCAACCGCCAGCTGAACTGCGCCCTGCACCGGATCGCCGTCACGCAAGGCCGCGTCTACGGACCGGCGCGGGCTTACTTAGAGCGCAAGCAGAGCGAAGGGAAGAGCCGGTGCGAGGCGCTCCGCTGCCTCAAGCGCAGCTGGCCGCACCGTCTACTCCAGGCTCAAGAGCGAGCCGTCATTGACATAGGAGCAACGCTGGTGGCGTCTACCGGCCGCAGCAGAACATCCGCTTCGAGACCTGGTCTGACGAGTGGCGTGACTCGCTCGAGCGCAAAGGCACAACCGTCGACTCGTACCGCTCGACCGTCGGCTACGCGAAGGAGACGTTCGGGTGGTGATCGTCCGGCGGCTCCGGCCGGCGCACCTAGCGCAGCTCAACGCTGCTGCTGCCGGGGCTCGTGTACGTCGCCGCAACCGCTCGCCGCACGGGTCGCAGCGAATGGGGACCAAGCCGGCTGCTGCGCGGCCATAGCGTCTCGCTCTTCTGTGAGCGCCCGGTTCGCTATCCGTGTGGGCTTGCACAACTACGGCTTCTACTCGTTTCACCCGCCCGGGCTCGGGTACGGCGTCTCCGATCGAGGCCACGAGGGCCACGACGCGAGGAGGGGTTACATGGCTGTACGTACTGAACGAGTGACCGGTGCCGCACCGCGAGGAGTCGTGGCGCGACTGGCGACCGAAACCAAGCAGGCGTTCAAGACGACGGAGTTCTGGGCGATGGTCGCGATCGTGGCGGGCATCCTCATTGCCTCATGGGTCGTCGATGACGGTGGTGGCGGGGACGGCGACGCCTTCCCAGCAGTTCGCGCATGGCTCTACGTCGCCATCGTGGCTTCCGCGTACATCGTGAGCCGCGGGCTCGCGAAGGCGGGCAGCCCCGAGCCGTACTGGGCCGATAGTGACGATCTTCCCGGGGGGAGCGACCGCTCGTAAGCGTCACAACTAGACGAGCTGCGGGCGCGGCCCGCGGCTCGTCTGGCGTTACGGGTTTTCGGGCAACCTATCGGGGACCGTCGAGAGGAGAATTCGAAGAGGCCCGCCGAGCGCCACGCCGACCGACACCGACACCTGAGGAGGACACATGACCAAGACCACGGAGGCGATCCAGCACATCACCGCGGGCGAGCTCGCGGACGACCCGGACAAGGCGATCGAGGAGTTCGACATGGCGGCTGCGCTGATCGACGAGCTGTCCTCGAGCCTCGCCCAGCAGCAGGAGAAGGCCGAGGTCGCGGACGCTGGGGAGGACGAGCCCGAGCCCGAGGAGGGCGCCAGCGGGGGCCAGCCCGAGGACGACCAGCCCGAGGGCGAGCCCGCCGAGGGCGGCGTCCGCGGGAGCGTGACCGAAACGGCGGGCATGGTGGGCGAGAAGGTCGGGGCGGTGAAGGAGAGCGTCCCGACGCCGCCGACGCCGCTCGCGCTCGCCGGACTCGGGATCGTGGCCGGGCTGGCAGCCCTCGGTGCGCTGAAGGCGCTGTCCGGGCGGGGTGGCGGGGCCGAGGGCGAGTGAGGGCCTGGGGCCGTGTCCGTCGCCGTCCGCCCTCAACGGTTCGCTAGCAGGGAATCCGAAGGAGGCGCATGAGGGACCTGTTGCGGACGGCGGCCCGAGGAGTTCTCGGCGCCATGGCCATGACGGTCGTCCGCCGGATCACCGTCGATCTCGGGCTGGTTCAGAAGCCTCCGCCAGAGGAGATCGCCACCGAGGGCGTCCCGGCTTGCCTAGCGCAAGTCGCACCCGAGCACCGCGAAACCGCTATCGAGCTCCTTCACTGGGGGGTCGGCGCAATTGGCGGAATCGGGTTCGGCATCCTTCCGGCTGGCGTTCGCCGACGCCGCTGGGCAGGCGCCGCCTACGGCCTCGCGATCCTGGGTGTCTTCGAAGTCGCTGTGGCCCCGTGGCTGGGGATTGGCACGAAGGATCGGGCTATCTCGGAGCGGTTAGCCCTGGCAGGGGATCACGTGCTGTACGGGATCGTCCTGGTCGACCAGAGCGAAGGCGGGCTCAGCGGCTGATCGTCCCGAGTAGGATCAGGCGCGGGACGGCGCTGCCGGACGGACGCCGATCGAGGCTCGGGAGACGTTGACCGCCTGGCAGCAACCTCGACCGGCACACCAGCGGCGAGCACCACGGCGAGATCGTCCGCACGCTCCGGGGTCAGCTTCGTTGGACGCGCGATCGCCGCAGTTTTGTCCAACCAGCGCACGGCGCCGACTTTTTTCGCAGCGAAGGTAGCTCCCGTCCAGCCCTCGACCGGAGGCGCGAGGTCCTACCACTGGGCTCAGCCGCGATTGGACTAGCGGAGTGGCTACCTCACAAGAGTCGCGCAGGTTGCGCGACGGAAACACGGTCGTCGCGCTGCGTTTCGCACCGCGCTGCCGGCGAATCTACGCTGACGGGATGCTGGCCGTTGCCCGGCGCTGGCTGTCTTGCTCCGTGGCCGCACTCCGCGCGGCTCTAGAGGACCAGCAACTGCGGCGCGTGCAGCTCGGCTGGGCCTGCTCGACGGCGGGCGAGTTCATGTCGATCATCGCCCTCGGGCTCTTCGCCTATCAGGCGGGTGGTGCCACGGCGGTCGGCGTGGTGGCGGTCGTGCAGATGGTGCCCGCGATGCTGTTGTCGCCGGTCGTCGGCGTTCTCGGCGATCGCTTCCGCCGCGAGCTCGTCGTGATCGGCGCCGACGCCCTTCGGGGAACCGTGATGGGACTGGCCGCGGTCGCGGCCGCATCGGACGCCCCGGTTGCCACCGTCTACGTGCTCGCGGCGGTCCTCGCGCTGGGGTCGCACGCCTACTACCCGTCGCAGACCGCACTCGTCCCGCTGCTGGCGCGTGCGGCCGACGACGTCACCGCTGCGAGCGCCGCGTCGAGCCTCCTCCGGAACGCGTCCGGCCTGCTGGCGCCCGCGCTCGCGGGGCTCGTCCTCCTCGTCGGCAGCGTGACCGTTCTGTTCGTCCTCTCGGCCGGCCTGTTCGTGCTCGGGGCGGTCGCGGTCGCGGGGATCGGGCGCACGGACAGCGTCCGGAGCGCGCCGCCGATGGCCCGCGTGCTCGACGAGGTCGCAAGCGGGTTCCGCGCAGCCGCGCGCGATCGGGGCATCGCGCTCGTGCTCGGACTGTTCGCTGCGCACGGCGTGGCACGAGGCGCGGTCGGCGTCCTGCTCGTCGTCGTGCCGCTGGAGCTGCTTGACACCGGCGAATCGGGCGTCGGCTTCATGACCGCAGCGATCGGCTTCGGCGGACTCTTGGGTGCCGTCGCGACGGCGGCCCTCGTCGGGAAGCGGACGCTCGCCGGCCCGATGGCGGCGGGTCTCGCCGGGACGGGCGGCGCGCTCTTGGTCGCGGGCGCCGTGCCCGCGGCCGCACTCGTGGTCCTCTGCATGACGGCCGTCGGAGTCGGCTTCGCGCTCGTTTCGGTCGTCGGCTCGACGATCCTCGTCCGCTCGACCCGCGACGACGTGCTCGCCCGCGTGCTCGGCGTGCTCGGCACCGTGCGCGCGGGCGCGATGGCGCTCGGATCGGTCGTCGCTCCCGTCCTCGTCGCCGTCGGGGGGCCGCGGATCGCGCTCGCCGCGACAGGAGCGGTGCTCGTCGGCGTCGCGGCGACCGCACGAGGAGGCGTGCTGGCGCTGGACGCGCGTTCGCAGGTGCCCGAACCCGAGCTGCGGCTGCTCCGGGCAGCGCCGGTGTTCGCCCCGATCTTGCCGGTCGCGCTCGAGAGGCTGGCGGCCAGGCTCGAGCCGATCGCGGTTCCGTGCGGACGGGAGATCGTCCACCAAGGCGATGCTGGTGAATGCGTCTACCTCGTCGCCGAGGGACGGCTCGTGGTCGAGACCCACGGCCGCGCGCTCGAGGAGATCGGCGCCTCTGAACTCTTCGGCGAGATGGCGCTTCTCCGCGACGCGCCACGCAACGCGACGGTGCGGGCGATCGAGGACTCGCGCGTGCTCCGGCTCGAGCGAAGCGAGTTCCTCGCCGCCGTCACGGGCCATCCGGTGAGCTCCCAGCAAGCGTCGGATCTCGTCTCAACGAGGCTGGAGCTGCGGCGCCGCATCCTCGGGGAGGGTTAGGCACGCATGGCGGTGATTGGATCGAGCACGTTCTAGCCCGGTCTGCGAAACCAGCGCTGATCCGCGCAGCCACGCGGTCTAGCGGCGTCTTCTGACCGATTCCCTGCCCGAACGATCCACGGCGTTCCCGGACACGCTCGGACAGTCTCGGACGGTCTTGGACAGGGTAAAAAAAGGTGCGTGCGCGAGGGGCGTAGCAAGGGGGTCTCGTATGCGCTCGGCTCAAAGAGGTTGTCCCGCAATTAGCTGTGCGCGGAAAGGCTCATTGCGCCGCTGTGTACGGGGGGTTGGTCGGCGTCCGCTTCGAGGGACCAGGAGGCCCGCGGCGGCCGCGCTGGCGGTCGTTGCACGCCGCCGCATCCGCAGATAGCCTCGCTCGCGTGGGAGGGGCACGAGAAGCCGGCGACGTCGCTGAGCGCCCCTCTCTCCAAATGCTGATGCGGCGATCCTGGGATCGGCCGACTCAGCGTGATTGGAGCGAAGTCATCGGCGCGCTACCTCTCTTCTCTCGGGTGCCGAAGCGCCAGGTTCGCGCGATCGCCAAGCTGGCTTGGGTTGTCGACCACGCCCCGGGTGAGGTCATCGTCCAGGCCGGGGAGCAAGGCAACTCGATGTACCTCATGCTCGAGGGTCGTGCGCGCGTCGTCGGAAGGTCACGCATCCTGCGGCCGGGCGATTTCTTCGGAGAAATGGCGCTGATCGACGGCGGCCCGCGCTCGGCGACGATCATTGCGGCAAGCCAAGTGCGGGTGATGATGCTGCAGCGGCGAGCCTTCCTCAAGGCGCTGAAGCAGAATCCGCAGATCGGTCTCGCGATCATGGAAGTCCTCGCCGAGCGCGTGCGCCGGCTCGAGCGCGCCGTCTCGGCCTAACCTGCCACCAGGGCTCCGCCCCTCAGGGCGACCCTTGCCAGTCGGGGCCGCCCTCGATCACGCCGTTCGTCGCAGTGATCTGCCGCGCGCCGGTCCCGTCTCGGCGCATCACGAAGAGCTCCTGGTTCGCGCCGTCGGGCATCCACGTGAAGGCGATCAGCCGGCCGTCGCGCGTAACGGGCGTCGCCCTGGTCCGTGAGCCTCCGCTGGCGACTCCGTCCGCGCGCATCGCGTAGATCTGGAACAGGCCGGTTCGGGCGCTTGCGAACGCGATCCGTCGTCCGTCGGGCGACCAGGTCGGCTGGCGGTCCGAGAGGTGGTTGTTGGTCACCCGGTGCAGAGCCGACCCGTCGGCCGCCATCACGAAGATCTCGGGATCGTGGTCGCCCTGTGCGATGGCCGAGATCGCGATGCGTCGACCGTTCGGTGACCAGGCCGCGCCCTGGACGTCGAGCAGCCCGGCCGGCGTGATGTCACGCGCCGGTGCCGTCGGCCGCGGAGGCGAACAGCCGACCCCACGGCGGGGCGTTCCCTCCGGGCGGACGAAGGTAGAGGAGCTGCCCGGGCCGCGCGGGTGACGGCTTCGCGCTTGCGCCAAGAGAGCGGCGAGCAGGAGCCCAAGGAGCGCGCGACGCCACATGGCTCGTCCGTTCTTCCCCCGCGGGGCGTCCCGCGAATCCGTGAAGTCTCCCCTAGAAGCGCGGGGACGCGGGCCCGGCGTTCCACCAGCCTGCGCCCTTGCCGCGGAGGCTCTCTTCGCGCTCCTCAACCTCGCGCTCCCGGCGTTCCAGCGCCTCGACCCGCGACTTGGTCTCGGCCTCGACCGCCGCGACGCGGCGCTCTCGCTCCGCGAGCCGGTTCTCCTGGGCGAAGAGGCCGTGCTGCTTGGCCTCGATGTCCTGGGTGCGGCGCCGGAGCTCCTCGTTCTGGTCCCGGAGCTCGCGCTCCCGCGACGCCACTGTGGACTCGCGGCGTGTGATGTCCGCCTGGCTCAGGAGGTGCCGGTGGTCGGCCTCCTCGAGCCGCTTGATGCGCTCCTGGAGCTCCTTCACCTGCGCCTGCGCGTCGGCGAGCTGCTGCTCCGCCTGCGCGCGGACCTCGCCCAGCGCCGCCTCGGCACGGTCGAGCTGGCGGATCAGGTGGTCGATCCGGGCGTGCCCCTCGAGCTCCCGCGCTCCCGACTCGGTGAGCCGCCGCTCGCGGTGCTCGATCTCGGCCTCGACCTCCTCAACCTCGGTGTGCCGCTCGATCAGCTCTTCTTCGCGCTCGCGGATGCTGCGCTCGATCCCGTCGAGTTCGGTCCCCCGCTCGTCGAGCATGTCGACCGCGCTCCGCAGAACACGCCGCTCGAGGCGGCTGCCCAGGCGCGCGCGAAAGCCCTGCGGGGCCCAGTCGTCGTTGACGGCGGCGTCGGAGTCGGACATGCGGTTGGTGATCCCATCGGCAGCCGCCCCAGACCGCTTGAGCGTTAGGACGGCCAGGCTTCGGCCAGTTTGCGACGGGTGTCCGCCAGGTGCTCGGGGATCACCTTCACGTCCGCCAGCACCGGCATGAAGTTCGTGTCGCCGGCCCAGCGCGGGACGAGATGGAGGTGGACGTGGTCGATCACCCCGGCGCCGGCGATCCGGCCGAGGTTCCAGCCGACGTTGTAGCCCTGCGGCCCGTAGACCTGGGCCAGCGCGCCTATTCCCTGCGCGGCGAACTGGTGGATCTCGAGCGCCTCGCCGTCGCCGAGCTCCGCGAACTCGGCGACGTGTCGGTACGGCGCCACCATCAGGTGTCCGGAAGCGTAGGGGAACTTGTTCAGGAGCGCGAACGCCTCGCGGCCGCGATGCACGACGAGACCGGCCTCGTCCTCCGCCTCGGCGGCGGTGCAGAAGATGCAGCCGTCGTGCTCGTCCGCCTTCACGACGTACTCGAGACGCCAGGGAGCCCAGAGGCGCTCCACGCTAGAAGAACCGCTTGTAGCGGAAGAAGGCGAGGAGCGCGATGAGGACGCCCGCCATCGCACCGAGCATCACCCAGAAGGCGGCCGCGGTCTCGAAACCCGGGAAGTGGACGTTCATCCCGAAGATGCTCGCGATCAGCGTCAGCGGCAGAAGCACGACGCTGAAGATCGTCAGTACGCGCAGCACGTCGTTCTGGCGGTGCTGGAGTGCCGACTCGTTGGTGGTCTCGAGTGCCTCGACGACCTCCTTGTAGTTGTCGAGGACGTCCCAGATTCGCTCGGAGGCGTCGACGAGGTCGTCGAAGTAGAGCTCCAGGTCCTCCGGGAGGAAGCGCTCGACGTGCCGCTCGAGCACGCGCAGCGTCGGCCGCTGCGGCTTGACGATCTTTCGGTAGCTGATGATCTCCTGCTTCGCCCTCGAGATGTCGCGGACGACCTCCTCGAAGCGGTCTTCGTCGATGTCGTCCTCGATCCGGTCGAGCTTGTGCCCGATCTTGTCGAGGATCGGGAAGCAGTAGTCGAAGAGGTCGTCGAGGACGTGGTAGAGCAGGTACCCCGACCCCTTCCCGAACAGGTTGTCGCGTAGCTCCGGGTCGTCCTGGACGCGCTGGAAGAGCCGCGTGACCGGCAGCAGCTCGACGGTGGGCAGGGTGACGAGGTAGTCCGGCCCGAGGAAGACGTCGAGCTCGCCGGCGTTCAGGCGCTGGACGTTCTTGTCGTAGACCGGGAAGTGGAGGACGACGAAGCGGTAGTCGTCGTACTCGTCGACCTTCGGGCGCTGGCGCTTCGAGAGGACGTCCTCGACGTCGAGCGGGTGCCAGCCGAAGCGCTCCGCGAGCGTGGTGGCTTCCTCCTTCGCCGGCGCGTCGAGGAGGACCCAGGTCAGGCCGTTGGCGCTGACCTCAGCGGGCTGGCGTACCGGAGGTGCGGCGACCTCGCGCGTGCTGCGCGAGCGCGAGCGGATGCGGGGCAAGCTCGGCATTGGTACTGAGCGGGTCGTCCGTCCTCATGGCTTTCGCCATCCTAGCTCTCAAGCCTCTTGTGCCCTGCCTCCACGCCCCATAATCGGGAGCGTGATCGTGGACATGGCGGTGTACGAGCACGGTGTGCGGCGGGCCGACGAGCTCGAGCTGGAGGATGCCTACGAGGCCTGCCGGATCGACGGGAGCTTTGCCTGGATCGGGCTCTACAAGCCGACGCCGGAAGAGCTGGAGGCGGTCCGGCGCGAGTTCAACCTGCACGAGGTCGCGATCGAGGACGCGCAGGTCGGCCACCAGCGGCCCAAGGTCGAGGTCTACGGGGAGTCGCTGTTCGTCGTCCTGAAGCCTGCGTCGTACGACGAGGAGGCCGAGGCGGTCGAGACCGGCGAGGTCCAGCTCTTCATCGGCGACGGCTTCGTGATCACGGTCCGACACGACGAGACCGACCTTCACAGCGTCCGTCTGGAGCTCGAGCGGCGGCCGGACCTGCTGCGGCACGGCCCGGCGGCGGTCCTCTACGGCGTCCTCGACAAGGTCGTCGACGACTACTTCCCGGTGATCGAGGCCGTCGACGAGGACATCGCGGAAGTCGAGGCCGACGTCTTCTCGCCGGCGCGCTCCAACCCGGCAGAGCGGATCTACAAGCTGAAGCGGGAGGCGCTGGAGCTCCACGACGCGGTCGCGCCGCTCGAGGAGCCGCTCGAGGCGATCGTCAACGGCTCGCTCCCGCGAGTGCCGGCGGACCTGAGGCCGTTCTTCCAGGACGTCCTCGACCACGTCGTCAAGGCGATCCGCGCACTCGACGGGTTCCGCGACATGCTGACGAGCGTCCTCACCGCCAACCTCACCCAGATCAGCGTGCGCCAGAACGAGGACACGCGGAAGATCTCCGCCTGGGCGGCGATCATCGCGGTCCCGACGCTCGTGAGCGGGGTCTACGGCATGAACTTCGACCACATGCCGGAGCTCGGGTGGCGGTTCGGCTACCCGCTCGCCCTGGCCGTGATGGCCGCGGTCTGCCTCGTCCTCTACCGCACGTTCAGGCGCGCGGGCTGGCTCTAGGTTCGCCGAAAGTCTCACGACTTTCGGCGAGAGAGCCGGACTCTCGAGCGGTACGTGAACAGAACGGGCGAAGCCCGTTCCGCGCCGCTAGCCGCCAGTCGGGCTGGGTGCCAGGGCCGTCTCGGTGCGACTGGGCGTGGTGCGGGCATGCCGCGGGATCGCGCGCTCCAGCGCGAGAGCAGTGGCTCCCGCAGCGAGGCAAACGACTGCAGCGGTCGGCCAGAGCGCGTTCGGCGCGTGGGCCAGCACGATGCCGCCGACGGCGGGCCCGATTGCGAAGCCGACGCCCCACGAGAACGCGGACGCCGCCATGTACCGCCCGATCAGCGTGTGGTCGGCCAGGTCGGAGACGAGCGGCGCCTGCACGGTGCCGTGGAGACATTCGCCGACTGCGATCACGCAGAAGGTGACGGCGAGCAGCAGCCAGGCCGTTGTCCCGCCGCTCATGCCGGCCAGAGGCACGAGCAGTAGGCCCGCCGCCCAGACGACGCCGAGCGCGGCGAGCGTCCGCATCCGCCGATGCCCCTCCAGGATCCGCGCCATCGGCAGCTGGGCGAGCACGATCACGAGCGTGTTGAGGAAGAAGAGGAGGCCGATCCCGCGCTCCGTCACGCCGGCCTCGTTCTTCGCGTACACAGGCAGGGTCTCGAGCTGTGACATGCCCGCCGTGATGAAGACGAAGTTCAGGGCGACGACGCCCATGAACACGCGGTTGCGCAGGACCTCGCGGTAGCCGCCGCGCGGAGCCTCCTCCTCGCGCCTCGGATGCGTGGGCTGCGGCACGGCGAGCAGGAAGATCGAGTAGAGGACGAACGTCGCCGCGTCGGCCAGGAACAGGACCGTGAACGTGCTCGGGTCGCTCGTCGTCGCGATCAGCCCGCCGGCAAGCCCGCCGAGCCCGATCCCGAGGTTCATCATCACCCGCTGCATCGCGAACGCCTGGTGCCGCTGGGCCTGCGGCGTGAGGCCGGCGATCAGCGAGGACTGGCTCGGCCAGAAGCCGCCGTTCCCCGCGCCGGCGATCGCACTGGCGAGGAAGCCCTGCCACGGCTCGTGGACGAAGACGTAGCCGCTAAAGCCGACCGCCATCAGCCAGAGCGAGACGGCGAGCGTCCGCTTCCCGCCGACGCGGTCGACCATCGTCCCGACGACCGGGCCGGCGACGAGCCCGACCGCCGAGTTCGTCCCGACGATCAAGCCGGCGGTGTCGAGCGGGATCCCGCGGACGTTGTGGAGGTAGATGAAGAGGAACGGGTAGGCGAGCCCGTTCCCGAGCGCGTTGACGAGCGCCCCCGCCTGCAGGTTCCGCACGCCGCCCGGTAGCGGCGGGTTCAGCGAGCGGAGGTAGGCGCGGGCGAGACGCACTGGCGGGGCGCAACGCTAGCGGGGCTAGACTGACCGCACGCGCCTGTAGCTCAGGGGATAGAGCGCGCGCCTCCGGAGCGCGAGGTCGTAGGTTCGATTCCTACCAGGCGCATCCTCGGCGCGGAAGCCTTAGGGGGCGCCTCTAGCGTTGCAAGGGACGGATCGTCACGGAGGATTCTGTCCCCAGAAACGGCCCCGGCCGTTCGTCGAACGCAACGATACAGAGGTACTCCGGCGTCTCCGGATCATTCCTCGCCATTGCCTCCAGGAGCCTGAGCCCCTCCTCGGGGCTCTCCAGCTCGCTGATGACTCTTCCGTCGCGATCGTCTACAACGAGCACGAGTGGCATCTCAAAAGGAGGCGTTCCCAGCCATCGCGTTCCTGAATCACGGAAGCCGGCGTCGTTCGCGGCCAGGTCTAGGACCGCCGCCTGATGTCTCGTACCTCCGGGGAGGGGCCGGGTTCGCCGCAGGCAGGTCTGACGCGTAAGGCTCGCATTCTCGAGCTCGATACCCGTCATGGAGTTGCGCGGGTGCACCTTCATCCGGTGACTTCGCCCGAAGCCGCGCTCGTGCTTGGTCACGGAGCCGGCGGCGGGATCGAGTCTCCCGACCTCGTCGGCGCGACCGAAGCCGCTCGGTCGGCCGGACTCACCGTGGCGCTGATGGAGCAGCCGTACCGGGTAGCGGGGCGGCGCAGTCCGAGTCCAGCGGCCCACCTCGACACCGCATGGACGGCAGTCGTCTCGCAGCTTCGCGATGGCCCGCTCGGCAACCTCGCCATCATGAGCGGCGGACGGTCGTTGGGGGCGAGGGTCGCCTGCCGAACGGCAGCCGAAACCGACTCGCTCGCCGTCCTCTGCCTCGCGTTTCCACTCCACCCACCCGGCCGCCCCGACAAGAGCCGCCTCGACGAGCTCGACGCCGTCCGCGTCCCCGCGCTCGTCGTCCAGGGCGAGAGCGACCCGTTCGGCACTCCGCCGGACGGCCCGAACCGCACGGTCGCCCGAATCCCAGGCACCCATTCGCTGAGAAGCAGCTCCACCGTTGAGGCTGTCGTCTCGGACTGGCTCGCGACGCTGCTGCCGATCTTCACAGAGGCCAGTCGCCGTCGCGGATGATGCGCCGGTGGAGCTCAAGACGCTCGTCCTCGGGAGCCGCGACTCGATTGCCGGGACGGTTTACGGCACGATCGTCGTCCTTGCCTCGCTGACGGCCGGCGCCAAGCGGTACGAGAGCGACCTGTGGAGCCTCGTCGTGATCACCGTGACGACGGTCGTCGTGCTCTGGTTCGCGCACGTGTACTCGGACGGCATCGGCGAGAGCCTCGCGCTCGGGCGCCGGCTCTCGGTTGACGAGCTGCTCTCGATCGCGCGACGCGAGCTGTCGATCCCGCTCGCGGCGGCGGTCCCGGTGGCGCTCGTGGCGCTCGGGGGCGCTGGCGTCCTCAAGCCAAGAACGGCGGTCTGGCTCGCCTTCGGCGTCGGCATCGCGACGCTCAGCGTCCAGGGGCTCCGCTACGCGCTACTCGAGCGCCTGAGCCTGGCAGGGACGATCTTCACCGTTGCCATCAACATCTGCCTCGCGCTTGGGCTCGTCGCGTTGAAAGCGTTCGTCGCGCATTAGCCGGAACCTGCGCCCGCCCCGATACCGGCCAGACGCGCCTTCCGAAAGACGAGGAGGGGGAGGGGGATCCTGCTCGTGCCGGGCCGGCTGACCTCGATGAAGGCGTGCGGGCCGGAGCGGCCCGACACGACGCCGGTCCGGAGGTGCACCTCGCCGATCCCGTGCTCGAGCTCGCCGCAGACGTTCGCGACGAGATCGGTGATTACGCGCCGGAGCTCGTCGGGGTCGGCCTGAATCTCGGGCGTGTCGGCGAACTGGCAGGTGAAGATCGTCTCGTCCGGGACCACGGGGCCGAGCAGCCCGATCGTCTCCCCGACGAAGGCCCTCAGGTCGATCGGTAGGCGCGCCGCCCGCCCCATTCCTCCCTAGATCGGCGGTGGCCGCCGCTGCTCCCTGCCTCGAAGGAGGGAACGCGCTGACCCGAGGAAGCGGCAGGCGCGGCGATAGGCTTTGAGCGTGCAGCTCTCGGTGCGAATCGAGGCCCTGCCGCTCGCCGAGCCGTTCGTGATCGCACGCGACACGACCGAGGTCGCGGAGGTGGCCTGGGTCGAGATCGAGCACGACGGGGAGCGCGGCTACGGCGAGGCCGCGCCGATCGAGCGCTACGAGGAGTCGGCAGAGTCCGCGGCCGCCTACCTGGACGATGCGGCCGGCTCGCTTGGCGACGATCCGTTCGCGCTCGACGAGATCCTCGCGCGGCTCCCCGAGCGGGAGTTCGCGGCGCGCGCCGCGCTGGACGCGGCGCTGCACGACCTCTGCGGCAAGCTGACCGGCCTGCCGGTCTGGCGCCTGCTCGGGCTTCGCCGTGAGGGCCCGCCGACGACGTGGACGATCGGCCTCGGCGAGCCGGACGAGATGGCCTCGAAGGCCGAGCGCGCGAGCGAGTTCAAGGGCCTGAAACTGAAGCTCGGCGGGCGGGACGGCCGGGACATCGGACGTGTCGCCGCGGTCCGAGAGGTCTGGGCGGGGCCGATCCGCGTCGACGTCAACGAGTACTGGAGCGTCGACGAAGCGCTCGAGTCCCTGCCGCGTCTGGCCGAGCTCGGCGTCGACTACTGCGAGCAGCCGCTGCGCGCCGGAGATCCCGGCGGCGCCGTCGTCAAGGCCGGATCACCGATCCCGATCTACGTCGACGAGGACTGCCACACGCTCGTCGACGTCGCAGCCTGCGCCGAGCGCGCGCACGGGATCAACATCAAGCTCGCGAAGTCCGGCGGGATCCGGGAGGCGGTCCGGATGGCGCACGCCGCGCGCGCGATAGGCCTCGGCGTGATGCTCGGCTGCATGGTCGAGTCCGGCCTCGGCATCGCCGCGGGCGCGTCGATCGCGAGCCTTTGCGACCACGTCGACCTCGACGGCAACCTGCTGCTGGCGGACGATCCATGGCCGGGCGTCGACCTCACGAACGGAATTCAGCTGCCTGCGGCGACGCCCGGGCTCGGCGTCGTCCCCGTCGAAAATGCGGCAGCATTTTCGACGGAGTGAAGCGGTACGTAGTTCTCGCTGAGGGCCTCTCCGGCGACGAGCACTACGGCAAGACGATGCGCGGCATCGTCCACTACGGGCCCCATCCCGTCGTCGCGATCCTCGACTCGACCCGCGCCGGCGACCGGTACGGCGAGATCCCCATCGTCGGGACCGTCGACGAGGCGATGCCGTTCGAGCCGACGACGGCCGCCGTGGGCGTCGCGACGCAGGGCGGGCGCTTCCCGCCGGCGTGGCGGGAGCTGCTGAAGGACTCGATCCGCGCGGGGCTCGACCTCGAGAGCGGCCTCCACGAGTTCATCTCCGAGGATCCCGAGCTGACCGCCCTCGCCGCCGAGCACGGGGTGGAGCTCCGCGACCTGCGGAAGCCGCCGGCCGATCTGAGTGTCCCGACGGGAGAGAACCTCCAGGTGCCGGCGACGATCGTGCTGACGGTGGGGTCGGACTGTGCGATCGGGAAGAAGACGGTCGCCGTCGTGCTCGACCGGGCCGCGCGCGAGCGCCAGCTCAGGTCCGTCTTCGTCCCCACCGGTCAGACCGGAATCTGGATCGCGGGGTGGGGGATTGCGATCGACGCCGTCGTGTCGGACTTCCTTGCCGGTGCCGCGGAGCGCCTCGTCGTCGAGGGGGCGTCCCGCGGCGGCGACTTGCTCTGGGTGGAGGGGCAGGGATCCCTGGTGCATCCGGCGTATTCCGGAGTCACCATGGGCCTGATGCATGGATCCGCTCCGCATGCCTTCGTGCTCGTCCACCGGGCAGGGGCGACGCACACCGAGGGCTACCCGGACCACCCGATCCCGCCGCTCACCGAGTTGATCGAGCTCCACGAGCGCGCCGCCCTGCCGCTCCGGCCGGCGAAGGTCGTGGGGGTGGCGCTCCACACTGGCGGTCTCGAGGCGGAGGACGCTCGTGCCGAGATCGGCCGCGTCCAGGAGGAGACGGGGCTGCCGGTCGACGATCCCGTCCGCTTCGGAGCGGATAGGCTGCTCGACGTCGTCCTGGAGCGATCGAGGGGTCTGCGATGAAACGACTTGCCGCGCTTTGTGCCTGCGTCTGCGCCGCTTTTGTGGCGGCTGCTCCGGCATCCGCCGACCTCGCCATCGGCGTCGCCGACGACGGCGGCAAGCTCTCGGACGACGGCGGCGCCTGGTTCATCTCGCAGTTCAAGGCCGTCGGGCTCCAGGAAAACCGGATCACGATCGCCTGGAACCCCGACGCCCCGACGACGATTCCCGACAAGGAGAGGCTCGACGCGTACCTCGCGAACGCGACGGCCGCGGGCATCCGGGTGATGATCCTGATCGCTCCGAACCGGGCCAGGGCGCTGACGGGCTCGGCCGGGTCGACCGGGGAGTTCGTCCGTTTCGTCGCGCAGGTCGCGAGGAGCTATCCGCAGGTGAAGGAGTTCGGCGTCGGCAACGAGCCGAACCAGCCGCGCTTCTGGCAGCCGCAGTTCTCGAGCAGCGGGCGCGCGCTCGCCTGCGGCGCCTACGAACGCGTGCTGGCCCAGGCCTACGACGCGCTGAAGGACGTCGACCGGAACATCACCGTGATCGGCGTCTCGCTCTCCCCGCGTGGCAACGACAACGCTTTGGCGGCGACGAATGCGTCGACCTCGCCGGTGCGATGCCTCCGCGAGCTCGGGCTGGCGTTCCGGGCGAGCGGGCGGAAGAAGCCGATCATGGACGAGCTCGCCTTCCACCCGCATCCGAACTCCTACCGCGACGGCTATCTCGTCGGCTACCGCTGGCCGAACGCCGGCACGTCCAACCTCGGACGGATCAAGCAGGCCGTGTGGGACGCCTTCCACGGGACGGCGCAGCCCACCTTCCGCGAGGCCGGCAAGCCCGTCTCGCTGGCGGCGCTCCCGCCGCTGCGGATCAGGCTGAACGAGGTCGGCTGGCAGGTCGCGATCCCCGACAGCTCGAAGGACGCGTACTACGGCCGCGAGTCGGTGACGCGCCTCTCGGACGACCGCACCCAGGCTGACATCTACGCCGCGCTGATCCCGTACTACGCGTGCGACGCGTCGATCCGCTCGATGCTCTACTACGGCCTCGTCGACGAGCCCGACCTCGACCGGTGGCAGGCGGGCCTGATCCGCGCCGACCGCACGAGGCGCCTGTCCTTCGCCGCCGTGCAGTCGGCCCTCTCGCGCGGCCTCACGAAGTGCAAGCGCCGGCCGACGACGTGGAGGCACACGACGAAGGTCGTCGGGGCCACCGCCCGCTTCGGCGAGCGCAGTCGCTCCGCCGGCGACACGACGTGGTCGTTCGTGGCCGCATCGGAGGAGGCAAGCTTCTATCGCGCAGCGATGTACCGCCTCCGCGGCCGCGGTCTCTCCGGAACCCTGCGCAAGAAGCTCAGCTCGGCGGTCGGCCGCAAGCGGTCGCCGAAGGCGGTGTTCAGCGCCCGCGGCAAGACGCGCGCCCACGCCGGCATGTTCATCCGTTTCCCGCGGAAGCGGATCGCGGCCGGCTCGTACGTGTTCGCGATCCGCCTCAGCGCGGAGATGAACCCGTCCCGCCAATCGGTGCTCGTCAGCAAGCCGTTCCGCGTCGGCAAGCGCCGCTAAGTGCCCCGCCCAGCAAGACATGCCGGCTTCTGGCCCACGATCACGCAGCGCCAGAGCCCGCCCTCCTCCTCGCGAAGGTCTTCTGACCTTGGCTCGTCGAAGTACGAACTCTGGCTTGGTGCTCGCGACCCAGAACTCCGGCGGCATCACTGGACGGGCCACTAATGCGCGACCTGCGCGTCGAGAAGCTCGCCGAGCTCATCGCCGGCTACTCGCTCGGGCTGCGGGAGGGCCAGGTATTCCGCGTGGACGGCGAAGAGTCGGCGCTGCCGCTCATCTCCGCGATCTACCGCGCGGCGCTGCGGCGCGGCGCGCTGGCCTACACGCACACCAGGGCCGCCGGGCTCGACGAGATCCTGCTGGCGGAGGGCACCGAGGAGCAGCTCGGGCACATCTCGCCGGCCGAGGTCTTCCAGACCGAGCAGCTCGACGCGTGGGCGACGCTGTGGTCGTCGTCCAACACGCGGGCCCTGACGCGTGCCGACCCGGCGCGCCGCCAGACCCATCTCGCCGCGCACTACCGGATAGTGAACCGTCGCTGGGAGCGGATCAGCGCCGGCGAGCTCGCCTGGTGCGGGACGCTCTTCCCGACGCAGGCGCACGCGCAGGACGCCGAGATGTCGCTCACGCAGTACGAGGACTTCGTCTACGGCGCCTGCCACGTCCGCGAGGAGGACGACCCGATCGCGCACTGGGAAGCCGTCTCCGAGACGCTGACCGCCCGGGCGCGCCAGCTGGAGAGCGTCCGCGAGCTGCGAATCGTCGGGCCGGACACGGACCTGCGGGTCGGTGTCGAGGGCCGTCCGTGGATCCCCTCGGAGGGCAAGCACAACATGCCCGACGGCGAGATCTTCACCAGCCCCCTCGAGACGGTCACGCAGGGCGGGATCTACTTCGCCTTCCCGTCGATCTTCCAGGGCCAGGAGGTCGAGAACGTGCGGCTGCGATTCGAGGACGGGCGGGTCGTCCACGCCGAGGCGACCTCCGGGGAGGACTACCTGCGGTCGCTGATCGGCACCGATTCGGGGGCCGCCGTGCTGGGTGAGGTCGCGTTCGGGCTCAACTACGAGATCGACCGCTTCACGCGCGACATCCTCTTCGACGAGAAGATCGGCGGGACGATGCACGTCGCGCTCGGCGGCGGCTTCGACGAGGCGCTGACCCAGAACAAGTCCGACCTCCACTGGGACCTGATCTGCGACCTGCGACAGGAGGGCGAGGTCTACGCCGACGGCGAGCTCGTCTGGAAAGCCGGTCGCTTCGTCACCGAGCCGGCGGTGGAGCGTGTCTGAGCGCCTGGCCCGGCTCGCCGACGTGCTCGTCGGCTACTCCACAGGCGTGCGGCCGGGGGACATCGTCCGGATCTACGGCGGCCGGCCGACGACACCGCTCGCTCGCGCGGTCTACCGCTCGGTGCTTCGCGCGGGCGGCTTCCCGACGGTCGAGCTGACCGTGGACGAGACGATCGAGGACCTCCTCGCCGAGGGCAACGACGAGCAGATCGGCTGGGTCCCGCCGGACCTCGCGTGGACGCTCGAGCACGGCGACGTGATGATCGTGCTCGACGGGCCGGAGAACACGAAGCACCTGAGCCGCGTCGACCCGGCGAAGATGGCGGTCCGCGCGAAGGGGCGCGAGCCATACCAGGCGATGTACCTGGAGCGGTCGAACCGGGGTGAGTTCCGCTGGGTCCTCTGGGGCTCCCCGACCAACGCGTCGGCGCAGGATGCGGGCATGTCCCTCGAGGAGTTCGACGCGCTCGTCCACGGCGCCGCGTTCCTCGACTCCGACGACCCGATCGCCGCCTGGCGCGAGTTCGGGGAGGAGCTCGAGCGGGTCGGCTCGTTCCTGGAGACCGTCGAGGAGCTCCGCGTCGTCGGCGAAGACACCGACCTGACGTTCGGCGTGGGCGGGAGGACCTGGATCCGCGCGGACGGCCACTCGAACCTTCCCGACGGCGAGGTCTTCACCGGCCCCGTCGAGGACAGCGTCGAGGGGACGATCCGCTTCACCTTCCCGGCGACGATCCGGGGCCGGGTCGCCGAGGACGTTCGCCTGCGGTTCGAGGACGGCGAGGTCGTGGAGGCGAGTGCGAGCACGGGCGGGGACTTCCTCCGCGAGATGGTCGGCATGGACGACGGGGCCCGACGCGCCGGCGAGTTCGCGTTCGGGCTCAACCGCGCCGTGACGGAGTACACAGGCAGCCTCCTGCTCGACGAGAAGATCGGCGGGACCGTGCACCTCGCCCTCGGCCGGTCGATCCCCGGCACCGGCGGAGAGAACGGATCCGCGCTCCACTGGGACATGGTCTGCGACCTCCGCCAGGGTGGCGAGGTCTACGCGGACGGCCAGCTCGTCTACCGCGACGGCGCGTTCCTGGAGAGCGTGCTGGCCTGACGCTCGTCGCGGTCATCTCCGACACCCACATGCCGCGCGGCACGCGGCAGCTGCCGAAGGAGTGCGTGAGGCGGCTCGGGGAGGCCGAGCTGATCCTCCACGGCGGTGACCTCGTCGGCGCTCCGGTGCTGGAGGCGCTGCGCTCGTTGGCGCCGGTCGAGGCGGTGGCGGGCAATATGGACCATCCCGAGCTGCTGGCGATCCTCCCGGAGCGGCGGGTCGTCGAGGTCGGCGGGGCCCGGATCGGGATGGTCCACGTTGCCGGGCCGGCAGCCGGTCGGGCGGAGCGGCTCGCCGACAGCTTCCCGGGCTGCGACGCGGTCGTTTACGGGCACACGCACGTGCCGGAGATGACGCGCGTGGGGGAGACGTGGGTGCTGAACCCCGGGAGCCCCACCGAGCGGCGGTCGGCGCCGGTGCGCTCGATGCTGATGCTCGAGGTCGAGGCGGGCGCGATTCGTCCCGAATTCGTTCCACTGTCGCCTTGACGGACCGAACACGTGTTCGCTAGTGTGGCGAACACATGTTCGCTCGGGTCTTGCTGGTCACGCTACTCGTCACCGTCCTCGCCTGGAGCGTCCTCGCGCACGGCTCGGAGGGAGCGGGCACGGGGGAGGCATACCGGGTGCGGCCGGGCGACACGCTCTGGTCGATCGCGGCCGCGCACTACCGGGGCGACCCGCGCCAGGCGGTCTGGGAGCTGCAGCGGGAAAACCACGTGGCCGGCGGAACGCTGACGCCGGGGCAGGTGTTGCGTCTGCCGTAGTCGGGCACCTCGCGGCCGACGATCCGCCCACAGGCCGCAGATCTCACTAACGGTGCGGCTTCCCAGGCCAAAGGTCCCCTTTTTGAGGGGGCCTAGACTCCCGCCGTGGACCTCGACCTCGTCTTCCTCGGCACGTCCGGTTCGATGCCGACGGCCCAGCGCGCGCCGACGGCGATCCTCGTCCGCCGTGGCGGCGAGCGGCTCCTGTTCGACTGCGCGGAGGGCACCCAGCGCCAGCTGCTCCGCTCGAACGTCGGCCTGATCGAGCTTCGCGAGGTCTTCCTGACCCACTACCACGCCGACCACTACCTCGGACTGCCTGGGATGCTCAAGACGTTCGCGCTGCGCGGCCGGGATGTGCCGATCGCGATCTACGGCCCGCCCGGGCTGAAGGACCTCTTCGGGGCGCTCCGCCGGATCTTCGGGAAGCTCACGTATCCCTATGAGCTGGTGGAGCTGGCCCCCGGCGAGTCGCTCGCGCGCCAGGGCTATAAGCTGCAGACCTTCCCGGTCAACCACGGCGTCTCGGCGATCGGGTACGCGATGGTCGAAGCGCCCCGGCCCGGCCGCTTCGATGTCGAGGCGGCCGACGAGCTCGGTGTACCGGAGGGCCCACAGCGCGGCGCGCTTCAGCGCGGGGAGGCGGTCACCCTCGAGGACGGACGGGTGGTCACGCCTGAGCTCGTCCTCGGGAAGGCGAGGACCGGGCGGAAGCTCGTGCTCTCGACGGACACCGCCCCGGTGCAGAGCGTCGTGGACGCGGCGCGCGGCGCCGACGTCCTGATCCACGAGGCGACGTTTGCCGCGGAGGAGCGGGACCGAGCCCGCGAGACGCTCCACTCGACGGCGGCGGAGGCGGCCGAGGTCGCCCGCTCGGCCGAGGTCGGCCTGCTCGCCCTCACGCACCTGTCGAACCGGTACTTCGGCGGCGAGATCGAGCGGGAGGCCCAGGAGGTCTTCCCGGACACGGTCGTGCCCCGCGACCTCGATATCATCGAGATCCCGTTCCGCGAACGCGGAACGCCGGAGCTCATCAAAGGCGGAGCAAAGCCACCCTGAAGGGATGGGAGTCGAGGTGAGACTGCGATGACGCGGATGGTTCAGGTCGCCGTTGCCGGCGACGTCACCGAGGCGGAGGAGCTGGAGGCGATCCTTCAGGCCGCCGGGATCGACTCGCAGCTCGAGCCCGCGGTCGAGCACGACCCCGAGGGGACGGAAGACATGCCCCAGAAGGTCCTCGTGCCCGAGGCGTCGCTCGGCGCGGCCATGCACGCGATCGAGTCGATGACCGACCCGGACGAGATCGTCTCCGACGCCTAACCGTCTCGCCGAAAGTCTCACTTTCGGCGAGGAGCTTGCTACGAAGCCAAGATCGCTCGCACTGCGTCCTGCAAGTTCCTTCTCCGAGGGCGAAGGGGAGGCAGAACGGGCAGAGCCCGCTCTGCCGCGACTCACTGACATCCGAAGGCGCATGTAAGCTCCGGCGCGCTCCACCACGTCCTTTAACTCGGTCCCGTGAGGCCGGAAAGGAGAGCGGTTGCCGCTGCCTGCACAGACGAGCTCGAAGACGCTCCTGGACGAGGCCGCGATCGCGAAGAGCCTCACCCGGATCGCGCACGAGGTCATCGAGGGGAACCCCGATCTCGGGGACGTCGCGCTGGTTGGGATCCACACGCGCGGCGTTCCGCTCGCCCACCGGCTTCGCCGGCTGATCCACGAGCTGAGCGGCCAGGAGCCTGCGCTCGGATCCCTCGACATCACCTTCTACCGCGACGACGTGCAGGTGCGGGCGGGGGAGCCGCCGCGCCACCCACAGCCGCTCGTCCGCTCCACGAAGCTCGACTTCCCGCTCGAGGGACGCACGGTCGTCCTCGTCGACGACGTTCTCTACACGGGACGAACGATCCGAGCAGCGATCGACGCGCTCTTCGACTACGGCCGTCCCGCCCGCGTGCAGCTCGCCTGCCTCGCGGACCGCGGCCATCGCGAGCTTCCGATCCGCCCCGACTACGTCGGCAAGAACCTGCCGACCGCCAGGAGCGAGCGCATCCAGGTCCATCTCGTCGAGGTCGACGAGGTCGACGAAGTGCTGCTCGTCTCGACCTCAGAGGAGGAGACCAACGCCAATGGCTGAGATCCGCGTGATGCGCGACGACCTCCTGCCGCCGGCGTCGACCGAGCGGAGGCATCTGCTCTCGATCAGCGACCTCTCGCGGGACGACATCGAGCGCCTGCTCGCCACCGCCCGGAGCTTCGCCCGCTCGCTCGAGCGCGAGATGAAGAAGCTGCCGACACTGCGCGGCCGAACGGTCGTCAACATGTTCTACGAGTCCTCGACCCGCACCTCGGCGAGCTTCGAGCTGGCCGCGAAGCGGCTCTCGGCCGACACGATGTCGATCAAGGCATCGGGCTCGTCGGTCGACAAGGGCGAGTCCCTGAAGGACACGGCGCTGACGCTCGGTGCCTACGACCCGGACGTGATCGTGATCCGGCACCCGCAGATCGGCGCGGCGCAGTTCGTCGCGCGGGTGACGAAGGCGCATGTCGTGAACGCCGGCGACGGGAAGCACCAGCAGCCGACGCAGGCGCTGCTCGACCTGTACACGCTCCACGAGGAGTTCGGCAGGCTCGAGGGCCTGCACGTCGCGATCGTGGGCGACGTCCTGCACTCACGCGTCGCGCGTTCGCTGATCCAGGCACTCGCACTGGTGGAGGCGCGCGTGACGCTGGTGGCGCCGCCGCCGCTCCTCCCGCGCGGGATCGAGGCGATGGGCTGCGAGACCTCGACCGAGATCGAGTCGATCAAGGCCGCAGACGTCGTCTACGTCCTCCGAATGCAGCAGGAGCGGATGCAGGCCGGCGCCAACTACGTCCCGAGCCTCCGCGAGTACACGGCGCGCTGGGGCGTGACGCCCGAGCGCATCCGGCCGGGGCAGCGGATCATGCACCCCGGTCCGATGAACCGCGGGGTCGAGATCGACCCGCGGGTGGCGGATGCGGCCGACGCTCTGATCGAGACGCAGGTTCGCGCGGGGCTCGTGACGCGGATGGCCGTCCTCTACGACCTGCTCACGACCGGCCCCGTCGGGGTCAAGGTCCAGACGCTCCACGAGGTGGCGTGATGCTCTTCTCGAAGCAGGCGCCCAGGGAGAACCTGATCGTCCGCGGCGCGCGCGTGCTCGACCCGGCCGCCGGCGTCGACGACGTCATCGACGTCCGGGTGGACGACGGGATGATCGCGGAGCTCGGCTCGCGGCTCGACCCGAACGCACACCGCGTGGTCGAGGGCGAGGGGCTCGTGCTCGCTCCCGCCTTCGTCGACCCGCACGTGCACCTGCGAAGCCCTGGGCGGGAGGACGAGGAGACGATCGCATCGGGGACCGCCGCTGCCGCAGCGGGCGGCTATGCCGCGATCCTCGCGATGCCGAACACCGACCCCGTCGTCGACTCCGGCTCCGTGCTCGGCTCGCTCGTCGACGAGGCGCGCGCCCGGGCCGAGATCCCGGTCGGCTTCCTGGCGGCGATCACAAAGGGCCAGGGGGGCGAGGAGCTGACGGAGATGGTCGAGCTCGCCGAGGCCGGCGCGGCCGGCTTCACCGACGACGGCAGGCCGATCGTCGCCCCAGGGCTGATGCGGCGCGCGCTCCAGTACGGCGCCGTCACCGGCCGCACGCTCGCCGTGCACTGCGAGGAGCCGACGCTGTCGCGGGGCGGGCAGATGCACGAGGGAGCCGTCTCGGCGGAGCTCGGCTTCGCGGGGTACCCGTCGGTGGCCGAGAGCGTGATGGTCGAGCGCGACCTGTCGCTCGCCGCCTACGAGCGGCGTCCCGTGCACGTGATGCACGTCTCCGCGCGGGAGTCCGTCGAGAAGCTCAGGGCTGCGCGGGACGCCGGTGTGGCGGCTTCCGCAGAGGTCACGCCACACCACCTCTGCCTGACGGACGAGGCGGTGCGCTCGCTCGACTCGAACCTGAAGATGAACCCGCCGCTTCGAAGCAGCGACGACCGCGGCGCGCTGGTCGAGGCGCTGAGGGACGGCACGATCGAGGCGGTCGCGACCGACCACGCCCCGCATGCGCGGCACGAGAAGGAGGTCCCCTTCGAGGCGGCGCCGTTCGGCGTAACCGGCCTCGAGACCGCGTTCGCGGCGCTCTACACGAACCTGGTCGAGCCGGGGCTGCTGAGGCTGGAGACGCTCCTGGAGCGGATGTCCGCCGGTCCAGCTGGGATCTTCGGGCTCCCGGCGCCCCGGATCTCCGTGGGCGAGCATGCGAACGTCGTCCTGCTCGATCTCGGTGCGAGCCGCCGGGTGGAAGAGGCCGACTTCCGGTCTCGCTCCGCGAACTCCTGGCTGCTCGGCCAGAAGCTGAAGGGGAAGGTGCGGCTGACCGTCGCCGCAGGGCGCGTGGTGTTCGAGGGATGACCGGCTTCCTCGCGCTCGAGGACGGGACGGTCTTCCGCGGCGAGTCGGTCGGCGCGCAGGGCTTCGCCTTCGGCGAGGCCGTCTTCACGACCGCGATGACCGGCTACCAGGAGGTCGTCACCGACCCGAGCTACGCCGAGCAGCTCGTCGCGTTCACGGCCCCGATGGTCGGGAACTACGGGGTGGCGCGAGCCCGCTCCGAGTCGGCGCGTCCGCAGGCCCGTGGGGTCGTGATGCGGGAGGCGCGGGGGCCGGCGTGGACGGACTGGTTGGTCGAGCGCGGGGTCCCGGCGCTCTCGGGCATCGATACCCGGACGCTGGTGCTCAAGCTCCGCCAGGCGGGCGCGATGCGGGCTGCGATCGTCTCGGGGGACGCCTCCGTCGACGAGACGCTGCGGGCGGTTTGCGAGCAGCCGGCGATGGCCGGCCGTGCACTCGCCGCCCAGGTGTCGACTCCGGGCCCGTACGCGTTCTCGGACCGCGGCACAGCGGGGGTCGCCGTCGTCGACTACGGCTGCAAGCGCTCGATCCTCCGCCGGCTCGCGAAGGCCGGCGCGGCCGTGACGGTCTTTCCGCACGACGCCGACCCCGACGAGCTCGCGGGCTTCGACGGCGTCGTCCTCTCGAACGGCCCGGGCGACCCCGAGCCGCTCGAGGTCGAGGTCGAGGCCGTCCGAGCGCTGCTTGGCCGCGTGCCGGTGCTCGGCATCTGCCTCGGCCACCAGCTCCTCGCGCTCGCGACCGGCCACGAGACCTTCAAGCTCCCCTTCGGGCACCGCGGCGCCAACCACCCGGTGCTCGACCGGACGAACGACCGCGTCCTGATCACCTGCCAGAACCACGGCTTCGCAGTCAAGGCCACGGGTGGCCGGGAGGCGAGCCACGTCTCGCTCTACGACGGGACGATCGAAGGGCTCGAGCTCCCCGAGCTGCGCGCGCGCTCGGTGCAGTTCCACCCGGAGGCCGGGCCCGGGCCGCACGACGCGTGCCCACTGCTCGAGAGCTGGGTGATGGAGGTGAGCGGCCTTGCCGAAGCGGCCTGACCTGCGCTCCATCTGCGTGATCGGCTCGGGGCCGATCGTGATCGGTCAGGCGTGTGAGTTCGACTACTCCGGCTGCCAGGCGCTGAAGGTGCTCCGCAAGGAGGGCTACCGGACCGTCGTCGTCAACTCGAACCCGGCGACGATCATGACCGACCCCGGCTTCGCCGACCGCACCTACGTCGAGCCGCTCGACCTCGAGGGCGTCGCCGGCGTGCTGGCGCGTGAGCAACCCGACGCGCTCCTCCCGACGCTCGGCGGCCAGACCGCGCTGAACCTCGCCATGGAGCTCGCGACGGCAGGATTTCTCGCCGACCTCGGGATCGAGCTGATCGGCGCCGGCGTCGATGTGATCCGACGCGCCGAGGACCGTCGGCTCTTTCGCGAGACGGTGCGGCTCGCCGGCTACCGCGTCCCGTCGTCGACCGTGGTCTCGAGCTGGGACGACGTTCCGGCCGAGCTGACCTTCCCCGTGATCCTGCGGCCCGCATTCACGCTCGGGGGTCACGGCGGAGGGACGGCGCACGACGCGGACGAGTTCGAGCTGCTGCTCGAGCGCGCCCTGCGCGAGAGCCCCGTCGGGCAGGTGCTCGTCGAGGAGTCGCTGATCGGCTGGGACGAGTTCGAACTGGAGCTGATGCGCGACCGGAACGACAACGTCGTCGTCGTCTGCTCGATCGAGAACCTCGACCCGATGGGCGTCCACACCGGCGACTCCGTCACCGTCGCGCCGCAGATGACACTCCCCGACGAGGCGTACCAGGAGCTGCGCGACGCTGGGATCGCGGTGATCCGCGAGGTCGGCGTCGAGACGGGCGGCGCAAACATCCAGTTCGCGCGCGAGCGGGAGACCGGCGAGCTGCGGGTGATCGAGCTGAACCCGCGCGTGTCGCGGAGCTCGGCCCTCGCCTCGAAGGCGACGGGCTATCCCATCGCCAAGGTCGCCGCGAAGCTGGCGGTCGGCTACACGCTGGATGAGATCCCGAACGACCTGACGGGGACGACGCCGGCGAGCTTCGAGCCGACGCTCGACTACATCGTCGTCAAGTTCCCGCGATTCTCGTTCGAGAAGTTCCCGGGCGCCGATCGCACGCTCGGCACGCAGATGAAGTCCGTCGGCGAGGCGATGGGGATCGGACGGTCGTTCAGCGAAGCCTTCCTGAAGGCGCAGCGCTCGCGCGAGCTCGAGGACGCCTGGGAGCCGCGCAACCTGCACCCCTGGTTCGAGACGGAGCTCGAGGCTGCACGCGAGGCGTTGTCCGTCATCACGCACGTCGACGAGCTCGTTGCCGACGACTGGCTGCGGCTCAAGCGGGTGGGGTGGTCTGATGCGGCGATCGCCGAGCACTGCGGAACGAACGAGTCACGAGTGCGTGCGAAGCGGCGAAGCTCCGGCGTGCGGCCGTCCTTCCGGCGCGTCGACTCCTGCGCCGGCGAGGTCGAGGCCGTTTCGACCTACTTCTACTCGACCTGGGGCGAGGCGGACGAGGCGCCTCCCGCGGGCGAGAAGCCCCGGGTCGTGATCCTCGGCTCGGGTCCGAACCGCATCGGGCAGGGGATCGAGTTCGACTACTGCTGCGTGCACGCGGCGCGGAGCTACCGCGAGCTCGGGTTCGAGACCGTGATGGTCAACTGCAACCCCGAGACCGTCTCGACCGACTACGACACTTCCGACCGGCTCTACTTCGAGCCGCTCCGGCTGGAGGAGGTATTGGCGGTCTGCGAGCGCGAGCAGCCGGTCGGGATCGTGATCCAGTTCGGGGGGCAGACGCCGCTGAAGCTGGCCCGAGGGCTCGAGGAGGCCGGCTACCGGATCCTCGGCACGCCGTACGACGCCGTCGACCTCGCCGAGGACCGCGAGCGGTTCGCGGCGCTGTGCCGCGAGCTCGAGCTCGACGTGCCGCCGTGGGGGATCGCGGGGTCGGCCGCCGAGGCGATCGACGTCGCGGAGGAGATCGGCTATCCGGTACTCGTCCGCCCCTCCTACGTGCTCGGCGGACGGGACATGACGATCTGTTACGAGCCGGAGTCTGTCGCGGCCAGCGCACCGGCGGGCGCGCGCGTCCTCGTCGACCGGTTCGTCGAGGGTGCGCTCGAGCTCGATGTAGATGCGCTCTGTGACGGCCGCGAGACGTTCGTCGCAGCGGTGATGCAGCACGTCGAGGAGGCCGGCATCCACTCCGGCGACTCGAGCTGCGTCTTGCCTCCTCCGGGCATGGATCCCGGGCTCGTTCGGGCGATCGAGCATGTCGTCGAGGTTCTCGCGCCCGCCCTGGGTGTGGTAGGGCTCGTGAACGTCCAGCTGGCGATTCAGGAGGGCCGAATCTTCGTCCTCGAGGCCAATCCGCGGGCTTCACGGACGGTGCCCTTCGCCAGCAAGGCAATCGGCTTGAACCTTGTCGACCTGGCCTGCAAGGTCGCGTCCGGTGTGCCCGTGGCGGAACTGGCCGTGCCCCGGGACCACGTTCCTTCACAGGTCAGTGTCAAGGCTGCGGTTTTTCCGTTCCAACGTTTCCCCGGGTCCGACCCGGTGCTCGGGCCCGAGATGCGGTCGACCGGCGAAGTGATGGCCAGCGCGGCCGACTACCCGACGGCGCTCGCCAAAGCGGAGCGCGCCGCTGGGCGTCCGCTCCCAGAGAGCGGCACCGTCTTCCTGTCCGTGCGCGACGCGGACAAGGACGCCGTCGCCACCGTCGCGGCCGCGTTCGCCGAGCTCGGCTTTCGCCTGACCGCCACGAGCGGCACGGCCCGGACCCTCGCCTCCGCCGGCATCGCCGTCGACCACGTCCGGAAGGTGGGCGAGAGTGGCGGCGGCCCGACGGTCGTCGACCTCCTCCGGCGTCGCCGCTGCGACCTGGTCGTGAACACGCCGCAGGGGTCCGGCGCCCGCACCGACGGCTACCAGATTCGCGAGGCGGCGCTCGCCGCCCGGATTCCCTGCGTGACGACGCTCAGCGGCGCCGCCGCGGCGGCCCTGGCGATTGCGGACGCCCGCGGCGAGGACGTCATCTCCCTGCAGGAGCGGATCGATGCTCAGCCGCGAACCGCGTAGCGTCGTCGCGTCGGAGCAGATCGGCCCCTACACGCTCCTCCGCGTGGCCCGGGGAGGCCTCGACGCAGGCGTCCCGGGCCAGTTCTTCATGCTCGAGGCGCCGGGGCGCGTGCTGCCCCGCCCGATGAGCCTCTGCCTGGCACCGCCGGGCGAGCTCGCCTTCCTGTTCGACGCGATCGGGCCTGGCACGCGCGTGCTCGCCGAGCTCGAACCGGGCGACGAGCTCGGAATCCTCGGGCCGCTCGGCAACGGCTTCGATCTCGACGTCCACGCGCCGCTCCTCGTCGGCGGCGGGATCGGGATGGCGCCGCTCCCGTATCTGTCGGAGCGGCTCGGCGGGCCGCCGGCCGTGCTCGGCTTCCGGACGGAGCACCACGCCGAGGCGGCGCAGCTCGTCCCGAACGCCGACGTGGTGATCGAGCCGACGCTTGTCACCGAAGCACTGCCCTCCGGCCACGACATCCTCGCCTGCGGCCCGGAGCCGATGCTCGAGGCCCTCGCGGCGATCGATCCTGCCGCGCAGCTCGCCTGGGAGGCACCGATGGCATGCGGCTACGGAGCGTGTTATGGGTGCGTGGTGCAGATCGACGGCCGGTACAGGCGGCTCTGCGTGGAAGGGCCGGTCCTTGCTGCTTAACGCCTCAGGGTGTCTCGACGGGCTCGCTGCTCCGGACGTCGCGCGCTCGCTCGACGCCTTCGTGACGAAGACGGTCACGCCTGAGCCGCGCGAGGGGAACGACACCCCACGGATCGCGGAGACCGACCACGGGATGCTGAACTCGATCGGCCTTCAGAACCCCGGCCGCGATCGCTTCCTCGCCGACGTGGTTCCGCAGTTGCGCGAGCTCGGCGTCCCGCTCTGGGTCTCCGTCGGAGGCTTTTCGGCGGAGGACTACGCGGCTACCTGTGCGCTGCTCGAGGACGTGACGATTGAGCTGAACCTCTCCTGCCCGAACGTGGACGAAGCGCCCGAGTCGGCGGCCGAGATCGTCGCCGCCTGCCGCGCCGCCACCCGACTCAAGCTCTACGCGAAGCTCTCCCCGGCCCTGCCCGACGTCGCCGCCGTCGCCCACGCCGTCGAGGCAGCGGGAGCAGACGGGCTCTCGCTCGTGAACACGATCCGGGGCCTCGCTCTCGACCCGACGACGCTCCGCCCGCGGCTCGCGCGCGGGGCCGGCGGCTACTCGGGGCCGGCGCTGAAGCCGATCGCGCTTGCCGCCGTCTACGCCTGCCGACGCGCGACGAGCCTGCCGATCGTCGGCATGGGAGGGGTCTGGAGCGGTCGCGACGCGTTCGAGCTGATCGCCGCCGGAGCGTCCTCCGTCGCGCTCGGGACGGTCCTTTTCACCGATCCAGAAGCCCCGGTCCGTGTGCGTCGAGAGTTGTACGTCGCGGCCCAGACCGCTCGGTACGACGATCCGTGGGCTGCAGTGGGTATCTCGCACCAGCAGGTGGTGCCAAGGTTGACAACAAGAAAAATTCCTGCATTTCACGCGAATTGAACGAGCTGGAGAAGGTGTTAGTATCCCGCGCCGTGGCGTCAGTGAAGACTCAGGCCCAGGCGCCGGCCCGGTCTCGCGACCAGCGGATGGACGCGCTGAAGCGTGCGAACGACATCCGCGTCAAGAGGGCGCAGCTGAAACGAGACCTGAAGGACGGCCAGGCCAGCATCGAGGAGATCCTCCGCAAGCCGCCGGAGTACGTGGCGACGGCGAAGGTCTTCGACATCCTCATGGCCGTCCCGAAGTTCGGGCGCGTCAAGGCCGGACGCTTCCTGACCCAGGCGAGGATCAGCCAGTCGAAGACGGTGGGAGGTCTCTCGGACCGTCAGCGGGCCGAGCTCATTGGCCTCTTCCAGCGCTGAGGGCCCTTCGGGGCCCGTCATCGTCGTCACCGGCACGTCGGGCGCCGGCAAGGGCTCGATTGAACGCATCCTGCTGGACCGGATGCCCGAGCTCGAGCTGGCCGTCTCCGCGACCACGCGTGAGCGCCGTCCGAGCGAGGTGGACGGGCATCACTACTGGTTCCTGACCGACGAGGAGTTCGACCGCCGACTCGCGGAGAAAGGCTTCCTCGAGTATGTGACGTTCCCCTGGGGGCAGCGCTCAGGGACGCTCCGCTCCGAGATCGACCGGATCCGCGAGCACGGCAGAGTCCCGCTGCTCGACCTCGAGACCGATGGGGCGGCGTACGTCCAGAAGACGGTTCCCGGCGTGGTGACCGTGTTCGTGACCGCACCGACCTTCGAGGAGCTCGAGCGACGGTTGCGGGCGAGGGCGACGGAGAGCGCGGGGGAGATCGGGGAGCGGCTCGCGCTCGCGCGGGAGCAGCTCGAGCAGGCCGACGAGTTCGACTACGTGATCGTCAACGACGATCTCCAGCGGGCGGCCGCCGAGGTTCAGGAGATCGTGCAGGGAAAAATCGCTGCCTGACGCCTCTCCAGGGGTAGCAGCCATCGTCGCCGCGCGGCTGCAAAGCGCCGCCAGGGAGTAGCCGCGCCCGCACCCATACCTCGGGTATGGCTGCGTCCGCGTCCGCAGCCGGGCTTTTCACCGGCGGCAACCGGGGCGGCCACCCCTGAGAGGCGTAGCTACTATTGGCGGCGTGGATCACCCACGCATCGACAAGCTGCTGGCGAACGTGCCCGACCGCTACGGCCTCGTGATCGTCGCGGCGAAGCGCGCCCGGCAGATCAACAACTACCACCACCAGCTCGGTGAGGGGACCTTCGAGGACTTTCCCCCACCGCTCGTCGAGTCTCGCTCGAAGAACTACCTGACGATCGCCCTCGAGGAAGTCGCCGAGGGCAAGATCAAGCACGACTACAAGCGGTAGGTCGCCGCGGATGGCGCGGATCCTGGTCGGGGTCACCGGCGGGATCGCCGCTTACAAGGCGTGCGAGGTCGTTCGACTGCTGGTGAAGCGCGGCCACGAGGTCATCCCGCTGGTGACGCCCGGCGCGGAGCGGTTCGTGCGCGCGGAGACGTTTCACGCGCTGGCGCGGCGCGCGCCGGACGGCGATCGCTACCCGCATCTCCGACGCGCGGACCTGCTGCTGATCGCGCCGCTGACGGCGAACACGCTCGCGAAGCTCGCGCACGGGCTCGCCGACAACGTCGTGAGCGAAGCGGCGCTCGCGCACGATGGCCCGACCCTCGTCGCGCCGGCCATGAACTCGCGGATGTGGGAGCACCCGGCGACCCAGGCGAATCTGGAGACGATCCGCAGCCGCGGCGTGGAGCTCGTCGGCCCGGAGGAGGGGGAACTCGCCGAGGGCGAGCGGGGTATCGGCCGCATGGCGGAGCCCGAGGCGGTCGTCGAGCGCGCCGAGGGGCTGCTCGGCTCCGGCGAGCTCGCGGGCAAGACCGTCGTCGTCACGGCGGGTGGCACCCGCGAGCCGATCGACGCCGTGCGCTTCCTCGGCAACCGCTCGTCCGGCCGGATGGGCGTCGCGATCGCGGCGGAGGCGCGGCGCCGCGGCGCCGAGGTCACGCTGATCGCTGCAAACATCAGCGCCGATCCGCCGCCCGGAATCGAAGTAATCGAGGCCGCAACCGCGGCCGACCTGGCCCGCGAGACCCTGGCGCGAGGTGACTCCGACGTGGTCGTGATGGCGGCGGCCGTCGCTGACTACCGCCCGGTTGAGCAGCTCGACCGCAAGCGTCCGAAGGACGGCAAGCCGTGGCAGCTCGAGCTCGAGCCGACCGACGACGTGTTGCGCACGCTGACCGCCCACCCGAACGGGCGGGTCGTCGTCGGGTTCGCCGCCGAGACCGGGGAGGGCGGGCTCGAGCGCGCGCGCGAGAAGCGAACTGTCAAGAAGGCTGATCTGATCGTCTACAACGATGTGGCCAGGTCCGACGTGGGGTTCGAGTCGCCGGAGAACGAGGTCGTGATCATTTCCGAGGGCGGAGAGCGCCATGTCGAGCGTGCGCCGAAGGAGCGCATCGCAGGAGAGATTTTGGACGAGGTCGAGCGGCTGCTAGGAGTACGGGGATGAGCGAGCACCCGGCCGAGGAACGGTCCGCCTCAGCCCCGACGTCGGCCGACGCGCTCGGCCGCGTCGTCGACAACGTCGGGCGGGTCGTCAAGGCGCCGGAGGAGACGCTCCGCCTGGCGGTCGTCTCGCTCGTCAGCGAGGGGCACCTGATCATCGAGGACTTCCCGGGTGTCGGGAAGACGATGCTCGCCAAGGCGCTCGCTCGCTCGATCGACTGCTCCTTCTCGCGCATCCAGTTCACGCCCGACCTGCTTCCGTCGGATGTGACGGGTGTGAACGTCTTCGACCAGCGAACGAACGAGTTCGAGTTCCGGCCCGGTCCCGTCTTCGCGAACATCCTGCTCGTCGACGAGATCAACCGAGCCTCGCCGAAGACGCAGGCCGCCCTGCTCGAGTGCATGCAGGAGAACCAGGTCACCGTCGACGGCGTCTCCTACCCGCTCGGACGGCCGTTCATGGTGCTCGCGACGCAGAACCCGATCGAGTACGAGGGGACGTACCCGCTGCCCGAAGCGCAGCTCGACCGCTTCACGATGCGACTGGCGATCGGCTACCCGCCGCTTCAGGACGAGGCGCGGATGCTGAGCGAGCAGACGAGCGAGCCGCCCCTGGAGAATCTCGAGCCCGTGGCGAGCGCCTCGGAGATTACGGCCGTGATCGACGACGCGAAGGGGATGTTCGTGGAGGAGAGCGTGAACCGCTACGTCGTGGCGCTGCTTCGGCACACGCGCGCGGACGAGCGCCTGTACCTCGGCGCCAGCCCCCGCGCCGGCATCGCACTGCTCCGCGTCGCGAAGGCGCTCGCGCTCGCGAACGGCCGCGATTACGTCGTCCCGGACGACGTCAAGGCGGTGGCGGCCCCGGTGCTCGCGCACCGGCTGATCCTCGGTCCTGAGGCCCGCGCCGCCGGGCTTTCGGCCGCCGATCTGGTCGCTGAGGCGATCGAGCGAACTCCGGTCCCCGTCTAGACAGATGCTCCGCCCGGCCACGTCATCCGGGCGTCTGGCGGCTGCAAAGCGGCGCCAGCCTCGAGCCCCGTGCCTCGGCCATATCTCCTCGATATGGCCAAGTCCCGAGTCCGCAGCCTGGCGCGCTTTTCGCGCGCCATACGCGCGGCAACGTGACCAGACGGAGCATCAATGACGGACCGGGGTCGCCTGACGCTGGCGCTCGGGTTCGGGACGTACATCGCCGCCTGGGCGTTCGGCGCCCAGGCGCTGTACGCACCGGCCGTCGGCCTCGTGCTCGTGTCGATTGCCGCGCTCGCCTGGACACAGGTGTTGGCGAGGCCGCTTCGGCTCTCCCGGTCGGTCGACCGCGACCGGCCCCACGAGGGCGACGACGTCGTGATCCGCGTCGACCTCCGCGCCGACGGCGGCGTCCTGCCGGGCAGCGTCACGCTGCACGATCCCGCCGACGGCCTCGGGGAACGCGATGTCCTGGTCCCGAGGGACGGGAACCGTCTGCGGACCGCATACCGCGTCCAGCAGGTGCCGCGCGGCCGGTACCGGTTCTCCGGCGCACGAGTCGTGGTCGAGGATCCGTTCGGCCTCTCCCGGCGCGAGCAGGAGCTCGACGACACGGGGTCGCTGCTCGTCTACCCGCGGCTCGCTCGGGTCGCTTCGCTGTTTTCCGAGCGCGGGCTGCGCGCCCACGGCGGCGGGCGCATGCTCCTCCGGCGCCCCGCCGGATTCGAGCTCCACAGCGTGCGCGAGTACCAGGACGGGGAGTCGCTGCGGCGCGTCCACTGGCCGAGCACTGCCCGGCGCCAGCAGCTGATGGTCAAGGAACTCGAGGACGCGCCCCGCGACGAGGTGGTCGTGGTCCTCGACGCCCAGGAGGGCTATGCCGCCGGAAGCAGGCTCGACACGAGCTTCGACCTGCAGGTCCGTGCGGCGGGCTCGATCCTCTGGACACATGCGCGGCGCGGGCGCCACGCCCGGCTCCTGATCACAAGCGGCTCGGCGACGGAGATCGTCTCGGTCCGCTCGTACGAACGCGACTGGCCGCGCGCGCTCGAGGCGCTGGCGGCCGCGGAGCAGACGGGCCGCCGCACGGTAGAAGGGTTCCTGGCGGAGGAGTCCGGGCCGGCGGGGCGCGCGAGCGACCTGGTCCTCGTCACGCCGGCCCTGCGCCCGCCGCTCGTCGAGTCCCTGATCGCGCGCGCCGTCAGGCGCCAGCAGGTCTCGGTCGTCTACGTCGACCTTCCGAGCTTCGGGCGGAACGGGCGGCCGGTCGAGGTCGACGCGGCGGTGCTTCGGCTGGAGACGGCGGGGGTCCCCGTCGCACGGTTGCGGCGCGGCGACGATCTGGCCGGCGTGCTCGGAGCGAGCCTGGAAGGAGCGGCGCTTGCTTAGGACAGCGCTCGTCTCGCTGCTGCCGGCTGCTCTGATCGTTACCGGCTGGCGGCAGCTCGAGCAGCCGGCCAGCCGGGAGCTCGGCGCGGCGGCGGCGCTCGGCATCGCGGCGGCGCTCCTGCCGCGCCGGTGGATGCGCGTGATCGCCGCGGTCGGGGGGTTCGTCGGCGCGGTGGCGCTCGGCTTCGGGCTCTCGCCGCTCGACGCCAGGCCGCGCGACGCCAGCCATGACTACTTCGGGCCGCTGCTCTCGCGGCTCTGGAACGGGTTCCTCGACTTCTACGACGTCACGATCCCGTTCGACCCCGGCGAGCTCGAGCGGATGCACGGCGTCGTCGTCCTCGCGGTCTTCTCCTTCACGCTCGGCGCCTCGCTCGCCGTCGCCGCCCGCCGGCCGGTGCTCGCCGCGACGATCACGTTCGCCGGGGCCGCCTGGCCGGTGACGCTGGTCCGCGACGCCCCGACGACCGCGCGCGGCGCGCTGCTCCTGATCGCGGCGCTCGTCCTGCTCGCCGCGCTCCGCCCGGGCGCGGGCCGCGGCATCGGCCAGACCGCACTCGTCGGAGCTGCGGTGCTCCTCGCGGCGCTCGTCGCGGTGAGCTCGCCTGCGGTTGCCAAGGGCAGCTTCCTGCGCTGGCAGACATGGGAGCCGTACACGCGGCCGCACCATCCCGTCGGCGTCCAGTACGTCTGGGACGCCGACTACGACGGCATCAAGTTCCCGAAGACGCCGACGCGGGTGCTGACGATCAAGGCGCCGCGGACAGCGCCGTACTGGCGTGCCACGACGCTCGATGCCTTCATCGACGACCACTGGCGCGAGGACGCGATCGAGGTGGCCCCGACGACCATCGGCGGCCGGGACGCGCTCGTGGAAGACCCGCTACTGCCGGCGGCGGCTCGCGATCCGAAGAACTGGCTGCCGCAGAAGGTGACCGTTCGTGCGCTGCGCGATACCCACCTGGTCGGCGCCACCGTTCCCGTCGCCTACGAGCAAGGTGTCGCCGGGTCGTACTCGAACGGGGTCGCCTACGTCGGGCGGCTCCACCGCGACCAGGACTATCGCGTCTGGAGCTACGCGCCCCAGCCCTCGCCGCAGGCCCTCGCCCGTTCGAAGCCGGACTACCCGCCGCTGATCAAGGACGCGGGCTTCTATCTCGGTATCGGCGGCAGCGCGGTGACGCCGGCCTTCGGCACGCCCGGGCGCGAGGCGATCATGCGCGACCGCTTCGATCAGGGCCTGCTCCCCGAGGAGTACCGGCCGCTCTACCGCACCGCGCTGGACGTCGTCGGCCGGCCGCGCAACCCGTACGCCGCCGTCGTCGCGCTCGAGGCCTGGTTCCGGTCGAGCGGCAACTTCGAGTACGACGAGTCGCCGCCGGTCGCGGTCCTCCGGCCGCCGCTCGTCGCGTTCGTCGTGGGGCACCGGCGCGGGTACTGCCAGCACTTCGCCGGCGCGATGGCGCTGATGCTCCGCTACCTCGGGATTCCCGCCAGGGTCGGCGCCGGCTTCGGCACCGGCCGCTTCGATCCGAAGACCGGCGACTGGACGGTGAACGACACGAACGCGCACACGTGGGTCGAGGTCTGGTTCAAGGGCTACGGCTGGCTCCCGTTCGACCCGACACCGGGCCGCGGTCGGCTCCGGGCTTCGTATTCATCCTCGTCGCTCTTCTTCGACGCCGACGGCGCGACGAGCGCCTTCGCCGGAGTCGGCGCGGCGGCACTTGGCCTCGACATTCTCCGCTCGCAGATCCGCGACCGCGGCGACGGCGGCCGCGACCGCGTCCGCGGCGCCGATCCCGGTCGAGGCACCGCCGGGCGGGGCGGCGGCGCGAATCAGGACGACAACGCGCTGCGGGGCAGCCTGGTCGCCCTCCTGCTCGGGATCGCCGGGCTCGTCACGCTCGCGCTCTGGGCCCTGAAGACGGCGCGGCGACGGGCCCGATACCTGACGCGCGACCCGAGGGGCCTCGCGGGCGCCGTCCGGCTCGACCTCGCGGACTACCTCGCCGACCAGGGCATGGCGGTTCCAGCGAGCGCGACGCCGCGGGAGCTGGGCGCGACGCTCGAGCGGAACGTCGGGGTCAAGAGCGAGCGGCTGGCGGCGGCGCTGTCGGCGGCGCGGTATGGCCCGGACGCCGACGCGGTGCGCGCGGCAGGGCAGGCGCGCACGGAGCTCCGGGCCGTCCGACGGGCCCTGCGGCGGCGCCTCGGAACCACGGCACGGCTCCGTGGCCTGCTCTCCCTGCGTTCGTTTGGCATCGGGCCGGCCTGAGCTACCGTGAAAGGGTGAGCGAGACCTACGACCTCTTCCAGCAGGGACGCGCCCATCTGAGGAAGGGCCGAGCCGCGCAGGCCACGGTGGCTCTGGAAAAGGCGAAGCGGCGCGAACCGGACAAAGCGTCGATCCGCGAGGCGCTCGGCATCGCCTATTTCCGCATCCAGCGCTGGGAGGAGGCCGAGCGGGAGTTCCGGGCGATGCTGGAGCTCGCGCCGACGGACGACTACGCGCACTACGCGCTCGCGCGCTCGCTCGAGAAGCTGGGCAAGGAGAGGGAGGCGAACGGCCATTACAAGCTCGCCAGCTCGCTCAAGCCCGGCCACGACGACTACGCCGCCCGCATCAAAGATCTCTCCTGATTCGCTGAAAGTCTCACGACTTTCAGCGACCTCGCCCTAGAGCTCTCGGGACTTGACGCGGGCAGAGCCCGCTGCGCGGCAATGGCAGAGTCTCCCGTCATGAGGGCGGTCGTCCAGCGGGTTTCTGAGGCCCGAGTCGTCGCGGAGGACGCAGCGGTCGCCGCAATCGGTCGGGGGCTATGCGTGCTCCTCGGCGTGGCGCGGGAGGACGGGGAGGAAGCGGCCGAGCGGCTGGCGGGGAAGGTCGCCCGCCTCCGGATCTTCGAGAACGAGGACGGCCGGTTCGACCGGTCGCTGCTGGACGTCGGTGGCGCCGCGCTCGTCGTCAGCCAGTTCACGCTGATCGCGGAGAGCAAACGCCAGAAGGGAACGAGGCCGGACTTCTCCAGCGCAGCGCCCGCAACGCAAGCGGAACCATTGTACGAAGCGTTCTGCAAGGCGCTCCGCGAGCTTGGCGTCAACGTCGAACAGGGCGTCTTCGGCGCCCGCATGGCCGTCCAGCTCAACAACGAGGGCCCGTCACGATCGTGCTGGACGTCTAGGCCTCCGCCACACCGAGGAGCCACCGTACCAACGTCTCCACCGGCCTCGATAGACGCCGAGCAGGACCGGGGGAAGAGAAAAGATGAGGGGCCGCGAACTGCTTGTCCCGCTGGGGAGAGGAAGGGCGCGGGGGCCGGCGCAGCCCCTCAGTTGATCAGAGAGCGCCGCAGGTGCGCAGTTCTATCCGATCTTGTGCGAGCGGTCCGTTATTTCACGGTATGCGTTTCCAAATATTTCCGAAATCTTTCTGAAATTACTCGTTTATCGCAGTCCAGCGCGGAACCGTCACGCCGGTGCGCCTGACGTCTGCGCCTGACGGGAACGGCCGCTCGCTCACAAACGACGACTCGGCAACCATCCGTCGCGGGCGACGCTCGAGTCGCCGTCTATCCTCAGCGCCGTGACTGCGCCCAAGGCTGAGGCGGCGGAGCCGGCGGAGGCGCGGGCGCTCGTCGAGTCGTATCTCGCCAGGCGGCGGGCCGACCGCGCGCCGGCCCCGGCGCCGCTCGTGCGGCGCGTCGGCCGCCGTGTGGTGCCGCAACGCTTCCGGCTCCAGTCGCGTGTCGCCGCGACCGCTGCGACGTCGCAGCGGGCACGGCGCCGAGCCGCGGAGCTCGCAGGCGCCGGCGCCGTCCGGCTGCACCTGGGGAGCGGCCCGGTCCGCAAGGACGGCTGGGTCAACATCGACCTCGTCGGCGACGACGTCGACCTCAGCTGGAACATCCTCAAGCCGCTTCCGTTCTCGGACGGATCGGTCGACGCGATCTTCCACGAGCACGTCCTCGAGCACCTCTCGATCGAGGACGGCTACGGGCTCGCCCGCGAGTCGTACCGCCTCCTGCGGCCGGGCGGCGTGCTACGGATCGGCGTTCCCGACTGCGGCACGCCCGACGTCGGCTGGCCCGACGCGCCGACGCGGCTGCTCGCCCTGCACGAGTTCTTCGCCGAGGCGGGCCACCAGACGATGTACGACGCCGAGACGCTGGGCCTGCTGCTGCGCGCCGCCGGTTTCCAGGTGGTGGAGCAGCGGGACTTCGGCGTCAGCCGGATCGCGCCGGCGCCGGACAGCGAGCACCGCCGGGTCGGCTCGCTGTACGTCGAAGCGGTCAAGTAGCGCCGATGCCGGCGGACGCACTCGCGCTTGCGCTCGGCGCGGCGTGTCTTCATGCGCTCTGGAACCTGCTGCTGGCCAGGGCATCCGACGTCCAGGCAGCGACCGCCGTCACCTTCGTCGTCGCCGTCGTGGCCTTCCTGCCGGTCGCGGTGGCGCGCTGGGACGTGGAGGCCGCGGCCATCCCGTACGTCGCCGTCTCGTCCGGGTTCGAGCTCGCCTACCTCGTGCTGCTCGCGGCGGCATACACGTACGCGCAGCTGAGCGTCGTCTACCCGATCGCCCGCGGGCTCGCGCCGGTGCTCGTCCTCGGCATCGGGGTGACCGTCCTCGGCGTCGGTACTTCGGCGGTCGAGGTTTGGGGGGTTCTGCTCGTGGCACTCGGCGTGCTGCTCGTCCGCGGCCTGCGGGCCGGGGACTCGCGCGGCGCGGCGTTCGGCGTGGCGATCGCCGCCTGCATCGCCGGCTATACGCTGGCCGACGCCCGCGGCGTCGACCATGCCGACCCGCTCGCCTACCTCGAGCTCGTGATGGCGGGCCCGGTCGTCGTCTACGCAGCGGTGATGGCGCGGCGGCGCGGGCTACCGGCGCTCCGTAGGCAGCTCGGCCCGTCCACGGTGATCGCCGGCCTCTCGACGTTCGGCGCGTTCGGGCTCGCGCTGTTCGCGCTCCAGCGCGCCTCGGCCGCGTCTGTCGCGGCCGTCCGGGAGACGAGCGTGGTGATCGCGGTCGCCCTCGCAGCGCCGGTGCTCGGCGAGCGGGTGACGCCGAAGCGGTTCGCGGGTGCCGTCCTCGTGGTGGCCGGCGTCGCGATCCTCGGCCTCGGATGACCTTGCTATTCTCAGATCACCACATTTCAGGCTTTTTGAAATGGGCGCGCGGCGCCCATTTTTTGTGAGGAGAACGCAGATGGCCGACGCACACGACAAGGAACGGACGCTCTTCCGGGAGATCGCCCCGCAGGTCGAGCGGGCGATCCAGGGCGTCGAGGTGCTCGCACTCGAGCTGACCGGGCCCGAGCGCTTCACCGTGTACATCGATCATCCGCAGCGGGTCGACCACGCGCTCTGCGAGCGCGTCACCGACGTGCTGCGCCCGTATCTCCGCAACTACACCGTCGACGTGTCCTCTCCGGGCGTCGAGCGGCCGCTCCGGACCCCCGCGCACTTCGAGCGCGCAGTCGGGCACCGAGTCGCGCTCCGGACGTCCCAGGACATCGACGGGCGCAAGCGTTTCAAGGGCGACATCGTCGAGGCGACGCCGCGGGCGGTGCGCGTGTCGGCGAACGGAACGGAGCACGAGATCCCGTACGACTCGATCGTGCGGGGCAACCTGATCGAAGAGAGGGTGTGAGATGAGCCGCGAGATCATCGAGGCGGTCCGGGAGCTCGAGCGCGACAAGAACCTCGAGAGCGGGATCCTGGTTGAGGCCCTGCGCGACGGCCTCCTCGCCGCGTACAAGAAGACGCCGGGCGCGTACCGGCACGCGACCGTCGAGATCGACGACAACGGCGACTTCCGCGTCTACGCGATCCACATGCCGGCGGACATCGAGGAGCGCCTGCTGGACGAGGCGCGCGAGCGCGCGCTCGACGAGCTCGAGCGCATCGAGGAGGAGACCGGCGAGAAGCAGCACACCCTGATCTCCGACGACGACCTGGAGATCGACTGGTCGCAGGTCCCGCAGGATCAGATCCAGCGCGAAGACGTCACGCCCGAGAACTTCGGCCGCATCGCCGCGCAGACGGCGAAGCAGGTGATCCAGCAGCGGATCCGCGAGGCGGAGCGCCAGATCATGTACGAGGAGTACGTGGACCGGGTGACCGAGGTCGTGACCGGCATCGTCCAGCAGGCCGGCGACCGCAACAACATCCTGGTCGACCTCGGGAAGGTCGAGGCGCTGCTGCCGCGCTCCGAGCAGGTCGACGGCGAGCGCTACGAGCAGGGCAGCCGGATCAAGGCGGTGATCACCGAGGTCCGCTCGGGCACGAAGGGCCCGCAGGTGATCTTGTCGCGGCGCGATCCCGAGCTGATCAAGACGCTGTTCGAGCTCGAGGTGCCCGAGATTGCCGACGGCCTCGTCGAGATCCGCGGCGTCGCCCGCGAGCCGGGCTACCGCTCGAAGATCGCGGTCGTGTCGCACGCACAGGGCGTCGATCCGGTCGGTGCGTGCGTCGGACCGCGAGGCTCCCGCGTCCGTATGGTCGTCTCGGAGCTCCGCGGCGAGAAGATCGACATCATTCCGTGGAACACGGAGCCCGCGCGGTTCCTCGCGAAGGCGCTCTCGCCTGCGCGGGTCCGCGAGGTCTACATCGACGACGAGACGAAGGAAGCGACGGTCATCGTCCCCGAGGACCAGCTCGCGCTCGCGATCGGCAAGGAGGGCCTGAACGCCCGGCTGGCCGCGCGCCTGACGGGTTGGAAGGTGGACATCCAGTCGGAGGCCGAGTTCGCCGAGGCCGAGGCCGAGGCGGCGTTCGCCGGCGGCGAGGGCGGGGAGGACTTCTCCGGCCGCTGCGCGGCGATCCTCTCGAACGGCAAGCGCTGCCCGAACGCGGGCATCCCGGGCACCCGGTTCTGCGGGATCCCGGCGCACACCGCGCTCGCCGAGCGCGAGGCGCGCGGCGAGACGGTTGCGGAGGCTGTCCCGCTCGCGGGCGCCGAGCCCGAGCCGGAGGAGGCCGAGCAGGGCCAGGGCGCCGAGGTCGCCGAAGCGGCCGAGGTCGCCGGGGTCACTCCGGAGCCGAGCGAGGTGCCGACGCCGGAGCCGTCACCGATGCCCTCGCCGGAGCCGAGCCCGGGTCTGCCCGAGCCGGAGCCGTCGCCGATGCCTTCCCCGGAGCCGAGCCCGGATCTGCCCGAGCCGGAGCCGGCCGACGTTCCGTCGCCGGAGCCGGCCGAGGTGCCGCCGGCGCCGGTCGGCGTCGAGGAGAGGGGCGACTCGCACTCTGCCTAGACAAGAACCCGCGGTCCGGACGTGCGTTGGCTGCGGGCGGAAGGCACCGAAGGACGAGCTCTATCGCTTCGCCGCCCGCGACGGCGAACTGGCGCTCGGGCCGGACGACGAGGGGCGCGGCGCCTACACCTGCCGCAGACTGTCCTGCTTCGAGCGTGCGGTCTCGAGAAACGCCTTCAACCGCACGCTCAGGCGCAAGGTCGTCGTTTCGCCAGACCTCTCTCGAAGCTTCGAAGGGCTCTACACTGAAGGACGCTGAATATGGCTGATCAAGGGAAAAAGCGACCAATTCGGCCCCGCCAGTCGCCCACCGGGCGGCGAAAGCGGCGTGTCGTCATCGACTCGCAGGCCAACCGGCCGCGCCCGGACGCGCGCCAGGCGCGCGACCGGTCGAGCGAGCGGCCGAAGCAGCCGCGCGAGGTCGTTCAGCCGACCGGACCGGTCACGGTCCAGTCGGGCGTGACCGTCAAGGAGCTGTCCGCGGCGCTCGGAAAGCCGGTCGCCGAGATCATCAAGATCATGATGGGCCTCGGGGAGATGGTCACCATCACCCAGTCGCTCTCCGACGAGGCGGTCCAGCTGATCGCCTCCGAGTTCAAGCGCGAGGTGACGATCAAGCACGCGGCCGAGGAGGACGAAGAGCCCGAATCGTACGACGACCCGGAGGAGTCGCTCCAGGCGCGGCCGCCGGTCGTCACGATCATGGGGCACGTCGACCACGGGAAGACGACGCTGCTCGACGCGATCCGCGAGAGCGCCGTCGTCGAGACCGAGGCCGGCGGGATCACGCAGCACATCGGCGCCTACCAGGTCGAGCACGACGGCCGGAGGTTGACCTTCCTGGACACGCCCGGGCACGAGGCCTTCACGGCCATGCGCGCCCGCGGCGCGAAGGTCACGGACATCGCCGTCCTGGTCGTGGCCGCCGACGACGGCGTGATGCCGCAGACGCGGGAGTCGATCTCCCACGCGCGCGCCGCCGAGGTGCCGATCGTCGTCGCCGTGAACAAGATCGACGTCCCCGACTCGGATCCCAACCGAGTCCGTGGCGACCTCGCCGGTGAGGGCCTCCAGCCCGAGGAGTGGGGCGGCACGACCCAGTTCTCCGACGTCTCCGCCAAGCAGAAGCAGAACCTCGACGACCTGCTCGAGAAGGTCCTGCTCGTCGCCGACGCCGAGCTCGAGCTCAAGGCGAACGCGTCCGCCGAGGCGTCGGGCCCGATCATCGAGTCGCGACTGGACGTCGGCCGTGGCCCGGTCGCCACCATGCTCGTCCACCGCGGGACGCTCAAGGTCGGCGACGCCATCGTCGCGGGCGACGCGTGGGGCCGCGTCCGCGCGCTCTACGACTTCCGCGGCGAGAAGCTCCAGGCGGCGGGTCCCGGCGATCCAGTCGAGATCCTCGGCTTCGATCATCCGCCGCCGGCCGGCGAGCTCGCGCGCGTGGTCGAAAACGAGCGGTCGGCGCGCCACCTCGCGCAGAACCGTGGTGAGCGCCTGCGCCGCGAGCAGCTCGCAGCCGCCGCGGGCTCCGGCGTCTCGCTCGAGAAGCTCTTCGCCCAGATGCAGGAGGGCGCGGTTCAGGACCTCAACATCGTCCTCAAGGGCGACGTCGACGGCTCCGTCGAGGCGGCGGTCTCCGAGCTCCGCAAGATCCAGCACCCGGAGGTGGGCGTCCGCGTGATCCACCAGGGCGTCGGCGGCATCACCGAGGGCGACGTCAATCTCGCCGCCGCGTCGAGCGCGCTCGTCGTCGGCTTCAACGTCCGGCCGAACGCCGAGGCGCGCCAGCTGGCGGAGCGCGAGGGTGTCGAGATCCGCACCTACCGCGTGATCTACCGGCTGACCGAGGACATCGAGCAGGCGCTCGTCGGCATGCTCGCGCCGGTGACGGAGGAGCGGACGATCGGCGAGGCCGAGGTCCGGCAGCTCTTCCGCGTCTCGCGGCTCGGCACGATCGCCGGCTCGTACGTCACGAGCGGCGTCGTCCGCCGAAACGCCCAGGTGCGCGTGGTGCGCGAGGGCACCGTCATCTACGAGACGTCGATCGAGCAGCTCAAGCGCTTCAAGGACGACGTCCGCGAGGTTGAGGAGGGCTTCGAGTGCGGCATCCTCCTCCAGGGCTTCAACGACGTGAAGGAAGGGGACGTGCTCGAGGTCTTCGAGACGCGCCAGGTGGAGCGCACCGACCTCAGCGCGCCCGCGCCCGAGCCGGCCACCACAGCCAGCGAATAGGTCTCGTGAGCGCCGGCTACGTCGGCATCCTCACGGTCGAGCTCCACTTCCCCGAGGCGGGGTCGCTGAAGAGCAAGCGGAAGCACGTCAAGTCCGCGAAGGCGCAGCTCCAGAACCGCTTCGGCGCCGCGGTGGCCGAGGTCGACCACCACGAGCTCTGGCAGCGGAGCCGGCTGACCATGGCGTGCGTCGCGCGGGAGCCGGGGGAGGCCGCGGATCTGCTCGAGCAGGCGGTTCGGTATCTGAACGGGCAGGAATACGAGCTCGTGCGGGTCGAGCGAGAAGTGGTGGCGCCCGGTGAGTAGCGGCCGGATGCGGCGCGTGAACGCCGCGGTGCAGGAGGTGCTCGCCGAGGCGATCGGCGAGCTGCGCGACCCGCGGATCGGCTTCGTCACCGTCACAGGCGTCAAGACCTCGCCGGACCTCCGCCAGGCGCAGGTCTTCGTCAGCGTCCTCGGCTCGGACGAGAAGCGGGAGCTGACGCTCGCCGGGCTCGAGGCTGCCCACGGCGTGCTCCAGGCGCGGATCGCGCAGGAGCTCCGCCTCAAGCGGACGCCCCAGCTGACGTTTGCCTACGATGACTCCGTCGAGCGCGGCGTCCGGATGTCCCAGCTGATCGATGAGCTCGCCCCAGACGACCACGAGTGATCTCCAGGCGGTCGCCGAGGCGCTCCGCGACAACGACCGCTTCCTGCTCGTCATTCATGAGAACCCGGACGGGGACGCGCTCGGCTCGATTCTCGGGATGAAGCTCGTGCTCGACGCACTCGGGAAGGATTCGAGGATGTACGTCTCGGGGAAGGCGCCGCTCCCCGGCGAGTACAAGTTCATGGAGCTGGACGGCCTGCAGCGCGAGCTTCCGCCCGACGCCGCCGGCCGCGTGCTCTTCGCGCTCGACTGCGCGAACGAGAGCCGGCTGGGGGAGGGGCAGGCGGCCCTGGCCGACGCGCCGCTCGTGCTCAACGTCGACCACCACCACGACAACTCCCGCTTCGGCGCCGTCAACCTGGTGGTGCCCGAGGCCTCCTCGACGGGCGAGATCGTCCGGGACCTCACCGCCGAGCTCGGCGTGGAGCTCACGCCCGAGATCGCGGAGGCGCTCTACATCGCGCTCGTCACCGACACCGGGCGCTTCCAGTACACGAACACCACACCCAAGGCGCTGCGACTCGCCGCCGAGCTCGTGGAGGCCGGCGCCGACGTCCACCGCGTCTTCCAGAGCGTCTACGAGACGGTCCAGCTCGCGAAGCTGAAGCTGCTCGCGCGGGCGCTCGAGCGCGCACAGGTGTACGAGGGAGGCGGGATCGTCGTCTCGTACCTGCTCAAGACCGACTTCGGGGAGGTCGGCGCGTCCGAGCCTTACTCCGAGGGGATCATCGACTTCCTGCGGGCGGTGGAGGGCGCCGAGATGGCTGCGCTGATCCGCGAGCCGCCGATGCCGGGCCGTCCTGCGCGTCGCGTGAGCCTCCGCTCGAGCTCCGACGAGCTCGACGTCTCCGCGATCGCCCGTGCCTCGGGCGACGGCGGCGGCCACCGACAGGCGGCGGGGTTCTCGTCGGAGCAGGAGATCCCGGAAATCGTCGACTTCATCCGGTCGGAATACGCGAAAGCTAGACAGTCGATGTCACGATCTCGCGCGTCCGGGGCCGCGATCTGACGCGTCTGGGCCGCTACCGCACCCGGCAGCGCCCCGCACGCGGGTCGCCGCCAGGCGCGTCCGCTTCACGCCGCCGCGTCGTCACCGATGCCGGCGGGCATCGGCGACGCCTCGCCGCCGCGCCCCAAAGCGGCCAGCTCGCGTCCCGAACCTGCGATCTCGTGTCATCGCCCGCCTGATGCGGCGCGGGTCGCTTGATCCGTCGGGGCTCGTCCTCGTCGACAAGCCCGAAGGACCCTCGTCGTTCGCGATCGTCCGCGACCTGAGGCGGCAGACCGGAGCGCGCGCTGGGCATGCGGGCACGCTCGACCCGTTCGCGACGGGGCTACTGCTCGTCCTGCTCGGGCGCTCGACGAAGCTCGCCCAGCGGTTCGTCGGCCTCGACAAGCGCTACCGGACGGAGATCGACCTCTCGGCGAGGACGACCACCGGCGACCGTGAGGGTGAGGTGATCGAGCAGCAGGAGCCGCCGTGGCGGGAGGAGCTCGAGGCGCGGCTGGAGCACTTCCGCGGCGAGGTCGACCTGCCAATCCCGGCCGCCTCCGCGGTCAAGGTTGGCGGCGAGCGCGCCTACCGGCTGCACCGGAAGGGCGTGACCGTCGAGATGCCGGTTCGCCGCTCCACGATCCACTCGCTCGAGCTCGTCGACTACGACGGGCGGATCGCGACGCTCGACCTGCTCGTCGGGTCCGGTACCTACGTCAGATCGATCGCCGACGAGCTCGGCGGTCACTGCCGGAAGCTGCGACGGACCGAAGTCGGCCCGTTCCGGGTCGAGGATGCCGACCCGTCGCGGATCCTGTCCCCGGAGGAGGCGCTGGCGGCGCTGTGAGCGCGCGGGCCATCGCGGTCGGAACCTTCGACGGCGTCCACCTCGGCCACCGCCGTGTGATCGAGTCGGCGCAGGACGCCGGACTGCGGACGGCGGTCGTGACCTTCGATCCTCATCCGCGGATCGCGCTCGGGAACCGCGTCGAGCTCCTGACGACGCTGGAACGGCGGATCGAGCTACTGCGGGAGCTCGGCGTCGATGACGTCCGGGTGGTCCCGTTCACGTCGGATCTCGCCCTGTCCACCCCCGAGGAGTTCGTGGACGCCGAGCTTCGGCCGCTGGACGCCACGGTCGTCGCGGCGGGCGAGAACTTCCGCTTCGGACGCGGCCGCTCCGGCGACCTCGACACGCTCGAGCGGCTGGGATTCGACGTCCGGCGCGTCCCGCTCGTCGACGGCGTATCGTCGAGCCGGATCCGCCAGCTGATCGCCGCCGGCGAGGTCGCGGGGGCGGCGAAGCTCCTGGGCCGGCCGCCCGAGGTGGAGGGGACGGTCGTCGCCGGTGACGCCCGGGGCGGGACGCTCGGCTACCCGACCGCCAACCTCACGGTGCCGCGTGAGCTGATCGTGCCGGGGTACGGGATCTACGCTGGTCAGGTCGGGGACCACCGGTCGGCGATTTCGATCGGGGTCAACCCGCACTACGGCGGCGACGAGCTCCGGGTCGAGGCGTTCCTGCTCGACTTCGCGGGCGATCTCTACGGGCAGCGGCTCATCGTCGAGTTGTGGCAGCGCCTGCGCGAGGAGCGCGCCTTCGGCTCCGAGCAGGAGCTGATCGATCAGATCGGCCGAGACGTCGAAGCGGCACGGGCGGCGACGAGACCGGCGTAAGCATTCGCAAGTTTCTGCTCTTTGCGGGATCTTGTGTCGTGTGGGAGACGATCGGCGATCGCTGTCACCGATCCAACGAGTCCGCTGCCTGGGCTGCGGCGTCGTATACGTGAAGCCGACGGGTGGCGGCACGGTCGGCGCCAACCCCGGCTGCCCGGAGTGCGGCTACGTCGGCTGGGGCCTCGAGCACGCGCCGGTCACGCAGGATGCCGCGCCGCGCCGCTCCGTCGCGGATCGCCTGCGGCGCCGGACCGGGTGACGAGGCTCACGCCGCCGAAGTAATGGTGCGGCGCAGGCCAGGGCCGGATGGTGAACCCCGCCGCCTCCAGCTCGCCTGGGACGTGATCGGGGAAGCCGGGTTCGAGGTGGACGAGCTCGGCCACGGGGTGGAGTCGCGGGCGGTTCACGGCATCGCCGGGGCTCAGGCCGTCGTCGAGCACGCCGGAGAGCACCTGGACGAGCGCGCTGCGGAGCCGCGTCCCGCCGGCCGCTCCCACCGCTAGCGCCAGCCCTTCGCGGTCGCGCCCGACGATCGGGGCCATCATGCTTGCCATCCGCTCGCCTGGCTCGAGCTCGCGGACGATCAAGTCAGCCTCGCCGAGCATGCTGTTCAGCTGGACGTCGAGGCCGGGCAGCCAGTCGCCCGAGCCGAGGCCGAGGCTCGTGGTCAGCACGACCGTGTTCCCGTCCCCGTCGACCACGGTCAGATTCGTCGTGTCTCCGTTCCGCTCAAGCCCGTCCCGAAGGGCCAGCGCGATCTTTACGGGACCAGGTCCTGTTAGGGAAGCGAGCACCGGTAGCGGGCTGTTCAAGCCGGCTCGCGTCTCGAGCGTGACGCCTCTGAACGTGGCCTGCATGGGCGGGGCCCAACGGGGCTCGTAGGTGGAGAGATCCTCGGGCGTCACGAGGCCGCCTCGTTCGTCCATCAGGTCGAGGAGCGCCCGCTGCAGGGTCGGGCTTCTGGCGCCCTCGGCCGCGACAGCCTCGAGTGCTGGGACGAGGCCGGGCTGGTCGAGCCGGTCGCCGTCCTCGAGGAGCCGGCCGCCGGGCGAGTAGATCCGCCCGCCCTCGTGCATGGTCATCACGGGCGCGAGCATCCGCAGGCAGGCCGTGTGCGCGGGGAGCATCTCCACGCCGCCGCGCGCCAGACGCAGCGCCGGCTCGATGAGCCGCGGCCAGGGGAGGCTTCCGTGCGCACGCCAGAGCTCGCCGAGGCCGGGAAGGACGCCCGGCACCCCGCAGGAACCGACCCCGACGGCGTAGTGGACGAGCTCGGTCCCGAACGGGATCGCGAGGCGGGTGAGCTCCACCTCGCGCCGCTCAGCGCCGAGCCCCGGCACCGCGACGAAGAAGTCGAGCGTCCTCGTCTCGCCTTCCCAGAGCACCGCCGCGTGGCCGCCGCCGAGCAGCCCGGTCATGACCGTTTCGGCCACGCAGGACGCCAGCGACGCGGCGACCGCCGCATCCGCCGCGTTCCCGCCCTCCTCGAGGATCTCGATCCCGGCGTCGACGGTCGCCGGATGTCCGGCGGCGACGGCGGCTTTCATGCGTTGCTACCCTACCCGGGCCCGCAGATCCGGCTCGCCATGCCGCTTCCGCATGGCCGGCGGGGACTGCGGATTCGCGTATCAAGGAGGCTCAATGACCCTCAGCAAGGAAGCAAAGCAGGAGATCATCGGCAAGCACGGCCAGGGCGCCGCCGACACAGGCTCCGCCCAGGTGCAGATCGCGCTACTCACTGCGCGCATCAACGAGCTGACCGAGCACCTCAGGACGCACGCGAAGGATCACTATTCGCGGCGCGGCCTGCTCAAGCTCGTCGGCCGAAGGCGCCGGCTCCTGAACTACCTGCAGCGCAAGGATCTCGAGGGGTATCGAGCCCTGATCAAGGAGCTGGGCCTCAGGCGCTGAACCCGAGACCCCGGCAGAAGCAGGAGGGTGGAAGTTTGGGCGAGCTCCTCCGAAAGGGAGTTGGTTCAAACCTCCACCTTCCACGAAAAGTGGAGGAACGATGAGCGTTGCAGTAGCAGGCCCGACCAAGGTCTCCGTGGAGATCGGTGGTCAGGAGCTGAGCTTCGAGACCGGCAAGCTGGCCAAGCAGGCCGACGGCGCCGTGGTCGTCCGTTCGGGCGACACGATGGTGCTGGCGACGGCGCAGGGGCGGATGGAGGCGCGCGAGGGCGCGGACTTCTTCCCGCTCACCGTCGACGTCGAGGAGCGCATGTACGCCGCGGGGAAGATCCCCGGCGGCTTCTTCAAGCGTGAGGGGCGCCCCACCGAGCGGGCGATCCTGACCGCGCGGATGATCGACCGCCCGATTCGGCCGCTGTGGCCGAAGGGCTTCCGCAACGAGGTACAGGTGATCTGCACCGTCCTCTCCGCGGACATGGTCGTCCCGCACGACATCCTGTGCATCAACGGCGCCTCGGCGGCGCTGATGATCTCGCCGCTGCCCTTCATCGGGCCGGTCGGCGCGGTTCGCGTGGCGCTGGTTGACGACGAGTTCGTCTTCAACCCGACGCTCGAGCAGAGCGAGGAGAACGGCGCCCTCGACCTGATCGTCGTCGGCACGAAGGACGGCCTCACGATGGTCGAGTCCGGCGGCGACGAGATCCCCGAGGAGCGGCTCCTCGAGGCGCTCGAGCTGGCGCACGCCGAGATCGTCCGGATCTGCGAGGTGCAGGAGCAGCTTCGCGAGCAGGTCGGCAAGCCCAAGTGGATCGACCCCGACGTTACGGCCGAGCTCGAGCAGCGCCTCGCCGGCCGCATCCGCGAGTCCATCCAGGAGGTCGGCCTCCGCGAGGCCGCCGCGACCGTGGAGGAGATCCTCACGGAGGAGACCCCGGCGATCGAGATGACCTCGAGCGAAGACGACATCGTCAAAGGAGTCCAGTACAAGCAGAGCCTCGACCAGATCCTCGATCGCGAGCGCATGGCCGCCGTCGAGCGGCCGGTCCGCGACCAGTTCGAGGACGCGCTCCGCGAACTGACCGAGGCCGAGCAGGACTCGAAGGAGCTGCGCTCAGCCAAGCGCCGGCTGCTCTTCGACCGGATCATCGAGACGGTCGAGCTGCCGTTCCCGGTCGGCCCGGCGACGGTCGATGGCGAAGGCCCCGTCGTCAAGGACTCGCTCACCCGTTCCTGGGTGAAGCGGGCCGCCGAGGCGATCTACAAGGACCTCGTCCGGAAGAAGATCGCCGTGGACAAGCGGCGCCCGGACGGTCGTGCCGCCGACGAGATCAGGCCGATCGAGTGTGAGGTCGGAGTGGCGCCACGCACGCACGGCTCGGGGCTCTTCACCCGCGGCCAAACGCAGATCATGTCGCTGCTCACGCTCGGCACCGCCAAGGAGGGTCAGCGGATCGACGACCTCTCCCTCGAGCAGGAGCGGCGGTTCATGCACCACTACAACTTCCCGCCCTACTCGGTCGGCGAGACCGGGTTCATGCGGGGGCCGAAGCGCCGCGACATCGGCCACGGTGCGCTCGCGCAGCGGGCGCTGGAGCCGATCATTCCGGCGCCGGAGGACTTCCCGTACACGATCCGCATCGTCTCCGAGACGCTCGAGTCGAACGGCTCGTCGTCGATGGGCTCGGTCTGCGGCTCGACGCTCGCCCTGATGGACGCCGGCGTTCCGATCAAGGAGCCGGTCGGCGGCATCGCCATGGGCCTCGTCAAGGAGGGCGACGACTACGTGATCCTGACGGATATCCAGGGCGCGGAAGACCATCTCGGCGACATGGACTTCAAGGTCGCCGGCACCCGTGACGGTGTGACCGCGCTCCAGATGGACATCAAGATCACCGGCGTCACGCAGGAGATCATGCGGAGCGCGCTCGAGCAGGCCAAGCGGGCCCGCGAGTCCATCCTCGACAAGATGCTGGAGGCGATCTCCGAGCCGCGCGGCGAGCTCCGGGGCCATGCGCCGCGCATCTCGACGATCAAGATCAACCCGGACTTCATCGGGATGGTGATCGGCAAGGGCGGCGAGACGATTCGCGCGCTCGAGGGCGACTACGACGTCCAGATCGACATCGAGGAGGACGGCACGATCCTCATCTACGCGACCGAGGGTGACAAGGCCGAGGCCGCGATGACCGCGATCAACGACCTGACGAAGGAGCCGGAGGTGGGGGACACCTACACCGGCAGGGTCGTCAAGACGACGCAGTTCGGCGCCTTCGTCGAGCTGAAGAAGGGGACGGACGGCCTGCTCCACGTCTCGAACGTCGGCCCGGGCCGGGTCGGCCATATCGAGGACGTGATCAACCGGGGTGACGTGCTCGACGTCGTCGTCCAGGAGGTCGACAAGGACCGCGGCCGGATCGGCCTCAAGCTGGTCGCGAAGCACGAGAACGGCTCGATGGTCTCCCCAGAGGAGCTGATCGAGCGCGCGAAGGACGCGCCCGAGCGGCCGCGGGAAGAGCGTCCTCCGCGCCGCGATGGCGATCGCGGGCGCGGCCGCGGCGGCGGTCGCGGCCGGCGCGACTAGGGACGAGCGAGGGCGGCGCGAGCCGCCCTCGTCACGTCAGCGCCTGTTGACAGTCCGCGTGGGTGAAAACGCGAACGGGAAGGGTTCAGCCAGTTAGCGCCAACTTCCGTGGGCAGCAAACAGAAGATTTGCGTACTTTCGACCGTGCTGGGCTCACCTGTGGACGGTTCGGGCGTTCTGTGGACGACTGCGCGCCGGCGAGGCCTCGGCCAGCCGTCGTCTAGCGGTTCCTGCGCGCCGGCCCGCGGCTGACGACGACCGCGACCCTCGCGCCGTTCGAGAGCCTCCGGCGCGCGCGTGGGTTCTGCGTCCGGACGCGCTGCCTCGGCGCCGTCGAGTAGACCCACCTGACAACGCCGAGCCGGCACCGGCTCGCCCGGAGCGCACGGCTCGCTGTGGCAAGCCGGAGCGCGACGAGCCTCGGAACGACGCACGGAGCAAGCGCGGGTGACCGGACGACGGGCGCCGGTGGCGCGGGTGGTAGGGGTGGCGGGGGCGGCGGCGAAGCCGGCGGCGGCGGCGGTTGCGGCTGTGGCGACGCCGCAAAGTTCGCCGTGTAGGCAGTCGTCACCGCCGGAGCGACGATCGTCTGGCCGCGGGCGCCGCCGTTCGACCAGGCCGCGAAGAGCAGGCCGGCCTGAGGCGTCGGCGCCGACACGTCGACGTGGGAGCCGACGATCACGGTGCGGTCGAACGGCGCCGGCCCGGCCGCGCTTCCGACGACGAGCTGAAGCCCCGCCGGCTCCGTCAGGAAACGCAGCAGAACCGTGAGCGGGTCGAGCCGGACGCTCTTCGTCGTCGACAGCCCCTCGGAGTCCGTCGCGGTCAGCGTGAGCTCGAGGTAGGACGGGTAGTCGTGGTCCGGCGCGGCGAACGCGCCGCTCGACACGCCGTCGAAGCTTTGGACCGCGTGGGTATGACAGGTCGCGGGGCAGTGGTGGAGGACGAGTTGCCAAGTGAGGTTGGAGGCGGGAAGGACGCCCTCGTTCGGGTCCGTGGCCGAGCCGGAAAAGCTGATCGGGTCACCGACCCGCCAGGTCGTGCCCGCCGTCGGCGCGCTGATCGTCACCTGCGGCGGCGCGTTGTCGGCGCTCACCACGACCGTCGAACTGCCCGTGCCGCCGTTCCGTGTGTCCGTCACCTTGAGGCGGACGGTGTGAGTCCCCTGCGCGAAGGTGCGGACCGGCCGCGCGGCGGTCGAGTCGGTCGTCCCGTTGCCGTCGATGTCCCAGGCGTAGGAGAGGCTGGTGCCGCCGTCGCTGTCGCGTGACCCCGTTCCGTCCAGCTGAACCGTGAGCGGAGCGGGTCCGCTCTGCGGGTCGGCCGTCGCCACCGCGACGGGCGGCTTGAAGCTGATCCGCCGGATCGTGCCGCCGGTGAAGTCAGCATAGAAGAGGTCGCCGCCGGGGCCGAGCTCGAGCTTGACGGGCCCGTTCGCGTCGGTCTCGAACGCCGCGCGGGTCGCCGGGTCGGGCAGGCCGCCCGCGCCTGCCCGCATCGTCCAGATGCAGTTGCGGGAGTAGTCCGCAGCGAAGAGAGCTCCGTCGTAGCCCGGGTAGGACGCGCCCTGATAGAAGGCAAGGCCGGAGATCGACGAGCTGCCGGCTGCGCAACCGGCGACGGCCTGGTCGTGCCGGTAGGAGAAGTACGGCCCCAGGACGGCGCCGGAAGAGCCGTAGAGCGCCTCGCAGAGCGGCAGGTTCAGGGCGTCGTACGTGCCCTGAACGGCGCCGCCCTCGTAGCACGGCCAACCGAAGTTCCTCAGGGTGGAGTCGACGGGCACCCGGTTGATCTCCTCGGTCGTATCCCAGCCGACGTCCCCGACCCAGAGCTCGTTCGTGCCGGGCCGGCGGGTGAACCGGAAGGGATTCCGGAAGCCGTGGGCCACGATCCGGCGCGCGTTCGCGTCGCCGTCGAACTGCAGCGGGTTGCCGGAAAGGCCGGCGCCGGTGCGGCGGTCGACGCGGATGATCGAACCGTCGAGGGTGACGGGGTCGCCGCCGCTTCTCGTCCGCAGGTCCTGCGAGCGCAGCGCGCCGCCCTCGGACGGAGGGTCGCTGCAAGGATTCACGGGGTCGCCGCGCTGGCCGTGGTCGGCGAACGTGAAGCTCGCGCCGTCGCCGGCACTCGCGTAGAGCGAGCCGTCCGCGCCGAACTCCAGGTCGCCGACGGAGTGGCTCGGGTACTGCTGGCACCAGCCCTCGATCAGAACCTGCTCGGAGCCGGTCATCTGGTCGCCTGCGGCCTGGAGCCGGGACAGCCGCCCGCCGATCACACAACCGTCGGTCAGCGGGCCGGGCGGCGTGGGGCAGAGGTCGCCCCAGGGCTCGCTGTCGTAGGCGTACAGGACGTAGACGTACGGCTCCGTCGGAAAGCCGGGGTCGAGAGCGAAGCCGAGCAGGCCGCGGTCCCAGTAGTCGTGAACCTTCGCGCCCAGGTCGGCGAAGAGCGCCGGGGTCGTGTCGTCGAGGCTCGCGTAGACGAGGATCCGCCCGTTCTTCTGGGCCACGAAGACCCGCCCGTCGGGTGAGAACTCGACCGCGGTCGGGTTGGTGAGATCGCTGATCACGGCCGTGTCGCGGAATCCGGAGGGCGGGGTTCCCGCCGCCGCCACCTCCGGGCTCAGGAGCGCGAGCAGGAAAAGCAGCCCGCATGCAGGGGCTTTCCACCGCCGCGCCGCTCTCGACCCCAACCTGTTCTCAGAGTAGACCTCTGCGGCCCCATGTGCCAGAGGGGCAGCGCCGATTACGATCCGTCTGATGCAGAAGTACGTTGTCTCCGAGCTCGACTCGGGCCAGCGGGTGATCACGGAGCGCCTTACGCACGTGCGCTCCGTCGCGCTCGGCTACTGGATCGGAGCGGGCTCGCGCGACGAGCGCCCTGAGCGAGCCGGCGTCTCCCATTTCATCGAGCACCTGCTGTTCAAGGGGTCGGAGCGGTACACGGCCCAGGAAATCGCCGAGGTCTTCGACGGGCTGGGCGGCGAGCTGAACGCCGCCACCTCCCGGGAGCACACCGTCGTCTACGCGCGGGTCGCCGATCACCACCTCGAGACGGCGGTCGACGTGATGAGCGACATGGTCTTCGCGCCGGCTCTCGCCGAGGTCGACTCCGAGCGCGAGGTCGTGCTCGAGGAGATCGCGATGTACGAGGACCAGCCGCAGGAGCTCGTGCACGATCTGATCGCCGAGGCCGTCTTTGGCGACCACCCGCTGGGGCGCCCGGTGATCGGCACGGCCGAGGTGATCTCGACGATCTCGCGCCGCTCGATCACCGCCTCGCACCGCTCGATGTACGTCCCGGGGAACGTGGTCTTCGCGGCGGCCGGGAATCTCGACGCGAACAAGCTGCTCGGCTTGCTGGAGCAGGCAGAGCAGAAGGTGCGGGAGACGCCCGCGAAAGCTCGCCGCGTGCGCTCGCCGCTCGTGAAGGCGCCGCCTCCGAGCCTCCGCTTCGTCCGCAAGGACACCGAGCAGTACCACGTCTGCCTGGCGGCGCCGGGCATCGCGCGGACGGACCGCCGCCGCTTCGCCGCCTCGCTGCTCGACGCCATCCTCGGCGGCTCCGCCTCCTCGCGCCTCTTCCAGGAGATCCGCGAGAAGCGCGGCATGGCCTACGCCGTCTACAGCTTCGCCTCCCAGTACACGGACACGGGCCAGTTCGGCCTCTACGTCGGGACCCGGGAGGAGAACCTCCAGGACTGCCTCGCGATCGCCGCCGAGCAGATCGCCGAGATCGCCGAGGGCAAGCTCAAGCCGAACGAGCTCGACCGCGCGAAGGAGAACCTCAAGGGCCGGATCCTGCTCTCGATGGAATCGACGTCGAACCGGATGAGCCGGCTCGGGAAGTCGTTGATCACCGACACGGAGCTGCTCTCGCTCGACCGGATCGTCGCGGAGATCGACGCCGTGGAGGCGGATGCGCTCGCCGAGCTGGCGGAGATGCTCATGGCGCCCGAGCGCCTCTCGGCCGCCGGCATCGGCCCGAGCGAGGACAAGTTTCTCGCCGCCGTCGAGCGCGTCAATCCGACGCTCTCGGCCGCCGCGGCGTGAAGGTAACGCTCAACGGGCGCAGCGGGAAGGTGGGGTCGGTGCTCGCCCCGGCGCTGGAAGGGGCGGGGCACGAGCTGGTGGAGCTCGGGCAAGCCGACGCGATGGTGGATTTCACGGTGCCCGAGGCGGTGGAGGGAAACGTCCGCGCCGCGCTCGAGGCAGGCGTCCCTGCGGTCGTCGGAACGACCGGCTGGGATCCCGGCGCGTTCGACGCGCTCGCGAGGGAACGGGGCGTCCAGCTCTTCTACGCGCCGAACTTCGCGATCGGTGCGGTGCTGATGATGCGGCTCGCCGGCGAGGCCGCGCGATTCCTCCCGCGGGCGGAGGTCGTGGAGCTGCACGCGGAGACGAAGAAGGACGCGCCTTCGGGGACCGCCAAGGCGACCGCCGAGCGGATCGGGGGCGCCGAGATCCACTCCGTGCGGCTGCCCGGGCTCGTCGCGCACCAGGAGGTGCTCTTCGGCGGTGAGGGCCAGTTGCTGACGATCCGCCACGACGCGTTCTCCCGTGAGGCCTACGTGCCGGGCGTCCTGCTGGCGCTCGAGAGGCTCCACACGTTGCCGGCGGGACTGACCGTGGGGCTTGAGCAACTCCTCTGATGGAGCTCGACGTTCAGGACGGCGACATCGCGGCGCTCGAGGTCGACGCGATCGCCAACGCCGCCAACGACCGGCTCTGGATGGGGAGCGGCGTCGCGGGCGCGATCAAGCGCGCGGGCGGCGAGGAGATCGAGCGCGAGGCGATGCAGCAGGGACCGATCGAGGTGGGGGAGGCGGTGGCGACGAGCGGCGGCAGGCTCCCGGCGCGCTGGGTGATCCACGGCGCGGTGATGGGCCAGGACCTCCGAACGAACGGCGAGCTCGTGCGGAGGACGACCGAAAGCTGCCTCCGGCTCGCCGACGAGCTCGGCGCCGAGTCGCTCGCACTTCCGGCCTTCGGAACCGGCGTGGGCGGCTTTCAGGTGGACGAGTGCGCCAGGATCATGGTCGAGGCGGCACGGGCCCACGAGCCGAGGTCGCTGCAGCGTGTCATCTTCGCCGTCTTCGGGCCCGACGCGCGAATGGCCTTCGAGGCAGGACTCGCGGCGGGTCGGGAGTAAGATCGAGTCGTGCTCGGCGAGGTCCTCACCGCCAGCGTCACGCCGTTCGACTCCGACGGCGCGGTCAACCTCCCGAAGTTCCGCGAGCTCGCGTCGTTCCTCGTCGACAACGGCTCGGACGGTCTCGTCGTCACCGGTACCACGGGCGAGTCGCCGACGCTGACGGACGATGAGCGCTTCACGCTCTACGATGCCGCCGTCGAGACGATCGGCGACCGCGCCACGGTCGTCGCCGGAACCGGGACATACGACACGCGCCACTCGGTCCACCTGACGGAAAAGGCGCACGAGCTCGGCGTCGACGGCTTCCTGGTCGTGACGCCGTACTACAACAAGCCGCCGCCGCGCGGGATCGTCGAGCACGTGAAGGCGATCGCCGCGGTGACGGACAAGCCGATCGTCTACTACAACATCCCGGCCCGCGTCGTGAACCTGGTCGAGGTCGAGACGCTGGCCGAGCTGGCCGAGATCCCGAACGTCGTCGCCGTCAAGCAGGCGTGGGACGACCTCGAGCAGGCGCGCCGGATCGTGGACGAGACGGGGCTCGCGCTCTACGCCGGCGACGACAACCTGATCCTCCCATTCCTCCGTGTCGGCGCCACGGGCGGGGTCTGCGTCCACACCCACGTCGTCGGCCCGCAGGTGAAGGAGCAGGTGACCCGGTTCAAGGCCGGTGACGCCGAGGCGGCGGACCGGATCGACGAGGAGCTCCAGCCGGCCTACGAAATCCTCAGAGTCACCGTCGGCCCGATCGGGATCAAGGCGGCGCTAAACCTGCTCGGCCACGGCGTCGGCGCTCTGCGGCTGCCGCTCGTCGAGGCGACCGAGGACGAGCAGGCGACGATCCGGGGCTGTCTCGAGCGCCTCGGGGCGCTCGTCGCGACGCCGGCCTAGTCAGGAGACGACGGTCAGGCGCCGTTCCGGCGGCGCCGAGGCGGGAGCGTCGGCGATCGCGAGCCCGATCCGGTCGAGCTGCATCCGCGCCGCGGCGAGCACGTGCCCCGGCGGCCGCGTCGCCCCGCCGAGCACGAGGAACCCGACCAGTGCGCTGTTCTCGCGGCGGAGCGGCAGCGCCACCGAAGCGCCGTCCCGCCCGAGCTCGGAGCCGTCGTCGAGGATCAGCTCCTCGTCCGACTCGGACTCACGGAGGAGCCAGCTCGTCAGCTCCGCGGCCGGGACGCCGCTCGAGCCGCGAGCCAGCTCGATCCTGCCGTCGGTGCCGTCCTCCTGCCAGGCGACGAGGAGCGAGTACTCGAGCGGCCAGGCCGACTCGAACGCCCCGGTCAGCGCGACGAAGAGCGCAGTACGGTTGAGCGGCCGTTCCACCGCCTCCTCCAGCGCGCGGCCGAGGCGGCGCGCGCGCCTGCGGGCGAGGCCCCAGACCGCCAGCGCGACGAGCGAAACACCCGCGCCCGCGATGGTGAGCTCGATCAGGTCGATGCCGAGCCCGACCAGCGCGAGGACCGCGCCGAGCACGACCACGAGCTCCGGCCGATGCCGGACGCTCCTCCGCGCCTGGTAGGAGGGAGCCGCGCCGGAGCCGTGACGGATCGACGCGAGCTCGTCACTCGAGAGGACGTCCCGCGGGCGCTGCCCGCGCTTGAGTGCCGCGAACGCCTTGACGACGGCGGGGTGGAACTGGGAGCCCGCGTTGCGCTCGAGCTCCGCGAGCGCCTGCTCCGGCGTGAAGGTGTCGCGGAACGGGCGGTCCGAGGTCATCGCGTCGTAGGCGTCCGCGACGATCAAGAAGTGCGCCGCCAGAGGCACGTCCTCGCCGCGGGCGCCGTAGTAGCCGGACCCGTCATAGCGCTCACGGTGGTACTCGACCGCTTTCGCCTGCTGCGCGGCGAAGCGGAAGCGCTGGAGCAGCCGCGCAGACAGCCGCGGCGAGCGGCGGATCGCCTCCCAGTCGTGTGTGTTCAGGAGGCCGGTCTTCCGCAACGCGGCCGCGTCGACCGCGACCTTGCCGAGATCGTGGAGCCGCCCGGCCCACCACAGGCGCTGCGCGTCCCCCTTCGGGAAGTTCAGCGCCTCGGCGAGCTCCCGGACCAGCTGAGCAACCCGAAGCGAGTGCCGGTGCGTCGAGGCGTCGCGCTCGTCGACGAGGTTGGCAAACGTCTCGAGCGCCGACGCCACCTCCCGACGGGAGACGATCATCCGGGCGTAGAGCCGCTCGATCAGCAGCAGCACGGGGACGAGCAGCGCGGCATTCCAGAGGTTCGCGTCGGCGGCGATCGCGACCGCGGCCCCCAGGGCGACCTCGGCCCCGGCCGAGAGCAGGTCGGGCTCGAACGCCGAGGCTCCCGCACCGAGGCGGGCGACGAGCGTCTTCGTGACCGAGAAGGCGACGCCGAGCAGCACGAGCCCGAGCAGGTCGTCGGGGAGCGCGACCGAGCCGGTGCCGGAGCCGCCCAGGACGTACGCCCAGCCGCCCGCGAAGGCCGCCAGGCCGAGCGAGAGACCGCGGATCGCGCTCTCCCGCCAGCCGTCTCCCTGCAGGCGCCGCACCGGCGGCACGCAGGCGGCGGAGACGAGCAGCGCGTACCACGGGCCGAGCAGGATCGCCGCAGCCGCGGCCAGGGGCGCGGCGATCGAGAAGCGGTCCGCCTCCTCCGGGTTGCCGAGGTCGTCGTCACGCCGGTGGAGGAGCTCGGCCGCGATCAGGGCAGCAGCAAACAGGAGCAACGCCCGCATATCGCACTGGATCGGCGTTCCGGACTCATCCCTTGAACGGGGGACGCACCACCCAGCGCTCCCTACAATGCCGCGATGGCCGAGGACACCCTCAGGATCATCCCGCTCGGCGGCGTCGGCGAGGTCGGCAAGAACATGACCGTCTTCGAGCGCGACGAGGGGATCGTGATCGTCGACGCCGGGCTCGCGTTTCCGAGGGACGAGCACCTCGGCGTCGATCTGATCCTCCCGGACGTCAGCTACCTCGCAGACCGGCGCGACCGGGTGCGCGCGGTGATCCTCACGCACGCGCACGAGGACCACGTCGGCGCGCTGCCCTACCTCCTCCGGGAGGTCGGCGTCCCCGAGGTCTGGGGCACGAGGCTCACGCTCGGCCTCGCGCAGTCGAGGCTTGACGAGCACGGGCTGCTGCAGGCCGCGGAGCTGAAGGAAGCGCGGCCGGAGGACGGCCCGACGCGGATCGGCCCGTTCGACGTCGAGTTCGTGCGCGTGGCGCACTCGGTCCCGGACGCGGTCGCCGTCGTGCTCGAGAGCCCGGCGGGACGGGTGCTCGTGACCGGCGACTGGAAGCTCGACCAGACGCCCGTGGACGGGCTCCGTACGGACGTCGGGCGGCTGGCGGAGCTCGGAAGCCAGGGCATCGACCTGTTGCTCGGCGACTCGACGAACGCCGAGCGGCCCGGCTTCACCGGCTCCGAGCGCCTCGTCGGCGAGGCCTTCGACCAGATCATTCCGCGACGGCAGGGCCGGATCCTCGTCGCCTGCTTCGCCTCGAACGTCCACCGCATGCAGCAGGCGATCGACGTGGCGATCGAGGCTGACCGAAAGGTCGCGGTCGTCGGGCGCTCGATGCGGAAGAACCTGAACATCGCGCGGAACCTCGGCTACATCCAGGTGCCGGAGGAGACGCTGATCCGGCCGAACCAGCTCGAGGAGTACCGGCCGGGCGAGGTGCTCATCCTCTGCACGGGAAGCCAGGGCGAGCCGATGTCGGCGCTGACGCGGATCGCGTACCACGACCATCCGGCCGTCTCCGTCGACCGAGGTGACACCGTGATCATCTCGGCGAAGCCGGTTCCGGGGAACGAGCTTCGCGTCCACGACTCGATCAACCAGCTCGCGAAGGCCGGCGCGGAGGTGCTCCACCAGGAGATCGCGCCTGTCCACGTCTCGGGTCACGCGTACGCCGAGGAGCTCAGGACCATGCTCGGGCTGGTGCGCCCGAAGGCCGTCATGCCCGTCCACGGCGAGTTCCGGATGCTGGCGGCGCACTCCCGGCTCGCGCAGGAGAGCGGTGTCCCGGCGGGGTCGATCTTGCTGACGGAGAACGGGTCGGTCGTCGAGTTGAGCCCCCAGGGCGCGCGAATCGTGGACGAGGTCGAAACCGGCGTCACCTTCGTGGATGGCCTGGGCGTCGGCGACGTCCAGGACGTCGCGCTGCGGGACCGCCGCCACCTGTCGGAGGACGGCGTCCTGATCATCGTCGCCACCGTCGGGGGCTCGAACGGCGTTCCGTCGAGCCGGCCCGAAGTGATCGCGCGCGGGCTCAGTGAACCGGGTCCGCTGCTCGAGGAGATGCAGGCGGAGGCGGACAAGGTGCTCCGCGACCTCCTCGCCCAGAACGTGACCGAGATCAAGCTCCTCCAGGAGCACCTTCACGACTCGATCGCGCAGCTGATTTACGACAGAACGGGGAGGCGGCCGATGATCCTCCCAGTCATAGTTGAGCTATGAAGCCGACCTGGGCCGAGGCCCTTCGCGAGAACGCGTACGAGGAGCTGACGGCGCAGCGCCTGATCGCCCAGTTCACGGCGTGCGAGGTCGCGGCGCTGGCGTTCTGCCGCCTGCTCGAGCGCTGGGCGAGGGGTGACGCGCAGCCGTCGACCGCGGGCCGGCGGCAGGCGGCGCTGCGGCGTGCGGCCGACCGGATCGAGACGGCGCTGACCGGCCTGGAGGACCCCCTGGGCCGGTACCTCCTGGAGCTCCAGCCGGAACTCGCCGAAGGACGCTCCTGGTACGGCGAGCCGAGCGCGGCGGAGCTCATGGAGTGGGGGCCTGTGCTGAGCCGGGCGGGCGTGGCGGTCTCCGCCGAGCGCGTGGCGCATGCGTACCTCGAGCTCGCGGTGCTCGTCCGGGCGCTGGAGGGGCTGACGACGGCCGTGCGCCTGCGGACGGCGCCGGACCGCTCGTCGCTCTGGGCCGGGCTCTTCGACCTGCGCGAGAACCTCCTCGACGGGGCGCTGGACGACCTCAGGGCGATTGCCGCCTGAACTGACGGTCGTCGGCTCGGCGAACCTCGATCTGGTCGCGCGGGTGCCACGGCTCCCGCGGCCGGGCGAGACGCTGACGGACGCGACGCTCGACCGCGTGCCCGGCGGCAAGGGCGCCAACCAGGCCGTCGGAGCCGCTCGTCTGGGCGCGCAGGTTCGGTTCTGCGGTGCCGTGGGGGCGGATGCGTTTGCGGAGGAGGCGCTCGCCGGGCTCCTTGAGGCCGGGGCCGAGCTCGAGCTGGAGCGGCGCAGGGACACCGGGATCGCGCTGATTCTGGTGGACGACGAGGGGGAGAATCAGATCGTCGTGGTGCCCGGTGCGAATGCGACGGTGAACGCGGTCGGAGGCGGGAACGTCCTCTGCCAGCTCGAGATCCCGGAGGAAACGGTGCGCGCGAACGCCGAGGCGGCGGACTGGTTCTGCCTCAACGCCGCGCCGGCGAAGCCGGTCGACGTCGAGCCCGACCTGCTCGTCGTCAACCGCTACGAGTACGAGGTCAACTCGCGCGGCAAGCTCGTGGCGCTGACGCTGGGGAAGGAGGGCGCAATGCTGCTCGAGGACGGACGGGAGGTGGCGCGGGCGGCACCGCCGAAGGTCCAGGCGGTCGACGGCACGGCGGCTGGCGACGCCTTCACCGCCTGCCTCGTCGTCTCGCACCTCGAAGGGCGGGACTGGGAGGAGGCGTTGCGACGGGCATGTGCCGCCGGCGCGATCGCGGCCTCACGTCCAGGAGCCCAGCCGTCGCTGCCGACGGCGGAGGAGGTGGACTCGATCCTTGGCTGAGCGCATCGTCATCGACTGTGATCCCGGCCACGACGACGCGATCGCCCTCCTGCTCGCCCTGGCAAGCCCGGAGGTCGAGCTGCTCGGCGTGACGACGGTCGCCGGGAACCAGACGCTGGAGAAGACGACGGCGAATGCGATTCGCGTGCTCGACTTCGCGGGCCGGGACGACATCCCCGTCGCCGCGGGCGCGGACCGACCGCTCGTGCGGGAGCGCCAGGTGGCCTCGCACGTACACGGCGAGACCGGCCTCGACGGGCCCGACCTCCCGCCGCCGCAGCGCGAGCCGCTCGACGAGCACGGAGTGGAGTTTCTGGCCCGTCACGTCCACGGGGCGACGCTCGTGCCGGTCGGGCCGCTGACGAACGTCGCGCTCCTTCTGGCGCGATACCCGGAGGTGCGGCCCTCGCGGATCGTGCTCATGGGCGGCTCCGTCGGGCTCGGGAACATCACGCCCGCGGCGGAGTTCAACATCTGGGCGGACCCGGAGGCGGCAGCGCGCGTCTTCGAGAGCGGCATCGAGATCACGATGATCAGCCTCGACGTCACGCACCAGGCGTTGCTGACGACCGCGAATGCCGATCGGCTCCGGGAGTCCGGCCGCACCGGACGCATGGTCGCCGAGCTCTACGACTTCTTCCACCGCTATCACGAACGGACGTATAACTTCGGCGGCTCGCCGATCCACGACGCAGTCGCACTCGCGTACGTCTTCCGGCCCGACCTCGTTCGGACCGAGCATCTCAACGTGGTGATCGACACGGGCCCAGAGCTCTCGCGCGGCCGAACGTACGTCGACCTCTGGCGCCGGACGGAGCGGCCGCCAAACGCGTACGTAGGGGTCGACATCAACGGCACGGCCTTCATCGACCTCCTGCTCGAACGCCTGCCGACGCTGGACTAGCCCCCGGCTGACGACTCGTCACACATTTGGTGCCGCTTCTTAACCGGACCTGGTCCCGTAAACGCGTGCGGGAGCAGGCGGCGCTTTGCAGCTGAGCCAAACGGCCCGCCGCTTCTTAACGGGACCTGGTCCCGTTAAGGACCGGAGGGAACGTCGGGACACCGGCGAAAGAGACGCCCATGGCCAAGCGGCGCGCGAAGCGCACCCTCCGACCTCGCACGCCTTCGCGCGTCCGCAAGCGCAAGCGCGCGACGAAGCAGCGGTCCCACCACCACCCGGAGCTGATCGGCCTCGGCCTGACGGCCGTCGGTCTCTTCCTCTCGACGCTCGTCTACCTGGGATGGGAGGGAGGCCGCGCCGGCGAGTGGATCGGCGACGGCATCTGGGGCGTCATCGGCGACGCGGGCTACCTCCTTCCCGCGGCGCTCGTGGTCGTCGGCGCGCTCATGCTCGGCCGGAGCGCGATCGTCGAGCTCAGGCCGTTCCGAACCGGGATCGCCGTCACGGCGCTCGGGCTGATGCTCGTTCTGGGCGCCCACGGCGGGATTGTCGGCAAGGCGCTGAACGAGATCGTCGGGACGCTCGTCGGCCACACCGGCATGCTGATCGCCGGGGTCACGGCTCTGACCGCGGGAGCCCTCCTCCTCTCGGGAGCCTCGGTCGGCGCGATCCTCCGCAGCTCCGCGCCGGCCATGCGGCGCGCCCGCACCGCGGCCCGCCGCAGCTTCGAGCGGGCGCCGCGCGAGGAGCTCGAGACGCTGCCCGAGCCGATCCCGTTCCGCCCGCGGAGGGTGGAGCCGCCGGTCGACGCCGTCGCGGACTTCCCCGACGTGATCTCGGAGAACGCACCGCCGCCGCTTCTGACCATGCACGGGGACGAGCCGACCGAGGAAAGCCAGCAGCAGGCGCTGTTCGAGCCGCCGAACCCCGCGAAAGCCGAGTACGTCCTTCCGGAGCCGTCGCTCCTGCGCCGCTCGCCGGCGAAGACGAACGGCAAGCAAAACCAGAACGAGCAGGCCTCACAGGCCGTCCTGCGCGCGCTCGCGGACTTCGGGATCGAGGCGCGCCTGGTCGGCGAGATCACCGGCCCGCGCGTCACCCGGTACGAGCTCCAGCTCGCGGCCGGCACCAAGATGTCGAAGGTCTCGGCGCTGAAGGACGACCTCTCCTACGCGCTCGCGACGACCGAGATCCGCATCCTCGCGCCGATTCCGGGGAAGCAGGCGGTGGGGATCGAGGTCCCGAACCTCTCCCCGAACCTCGTCACGCTCGGCGACGTCTACGACGACCTGCCCTCGAGCGCGAGCCCGCTCGCCGTCTGGCTCGGCAAGGACATCTCCGGCAACGCCGTCTGGACCGACCTCGCGCGCATGCCGCACCTGCTGATCGCCGGCACGACCGGCTCGGGCAAGTCCGGCTGCATCAACACGATCCTGAGCTCGATCCTGCTGCGGGCGACCCCCGACGACGCGCGGCTGATCCTGATCGACCCGAAACGAATCGAGCTCTCCCTCTACGAGAAGATCCCGCACCTGCTCACACCCGTCGTCTCCAGCCCCAAAGAGGCGGCAATCGTGCTCACCAACGTGCTCGCGGAGATGGAGCACCGCTACGAGCGGCTGAGCACCGTGCGGGCGCGCAACCTGCAGGAGGCGAATCGTGCCTTCCGTAGCCGCGGCGAGGAGCCGCTCCCGTACCTCCTCGTCGTGATCGACGAGCTGGCCGACCTGATGATGATCTCGCCGCAGCAGGTGGAGGATGCAGTCATCCGCCTGGCCCAGAAGTCACGCGCGGTCGGCATCCACCTCGTCCTCGCCACGCAGCGGCCGTCAGTGGACGTCATCACCGGGATGATCAAGGCTAACGTCCCGTCCCGGATCGCCTTCGCCGTCTCCAGCCAGACCGACTCGCGAGTGATCCTCGACCAGGCCGGGGCGGAGAGCCTGCTCGGGCAGGGGGACATGCTCTTCAAGCCGCTCGGCACCTCGCGCCTCCAGCGCGTCCAGGGCGCCTACGTCAGCGAGGAGGAGACCGCGCTCCTCGTGGAGCAGTGCCGGGAACAGCGGGGTCAGGAGCTCGACGAGTCGCTGCTGGAGGCGCCGGAGGCGCCGCCGGAGGGGGGCGAAGAGGGCGACGAGGACTTCGACCCCGATCAGGACCCGCTGCTCGAGAAGGCGATCGAGATCGTCGTCCAGACGCAGACCGCATCGGTCTCGCTGCTGCAGCGCCGGCTCCGGGTCGGCTACACCCGCGCAGGGCGCCTGATCGACATGCTGGAGCGGCGCGGGATCATCTCCGGATACGAGGGCTCGAAGCCCCGCCGTGTGCTCGTCGACGAGCGCCCGCTCGACCGGATTCCAGGCTAACTTTCCGACCCCCTGCGCGTCCAACGACAGGGGGTTAGCATCATCTTTTGCATCCTCCGGTAGCGAGGAAACCTTAGAAAGGGGAGGAATCAGTGAAGGTAAGACGACTCTTGCCTTGGGTCTCTGCGGTCGTCGCGATTGTGATGCTGTCTGTGGCAGCAGTTGCAGCATTCGCGGCGTCCTCGGCCCCGGGCAAGAAGGGCGCCACGACGACCCGCGTTGCGGTCGTCAGCGACATCGGCGGCCTGAACGACAAGGGCTTCAACCAGCTCTCGAACGTCGGCCTCCAGCGGGCGATCCGGGAACTGAAGATCCAGGGCCGAATGTACGTGACGAACTCGGCCAACGACCGGACGCCGAACCTGCGAACTGCCGCGCAGTCCGGCGCCGGGCTCGTCCTGCCGATCGGCGTGCTGTTCGCCTTCGGCCCGCTCGACGCGGTCGCTCCGAGCTTCTCGAATGTGAAGTTCGCCGGCATCGACGTGAGCTGGCCTGACCTGCAGTCGAAGCCGACGAACGTGCGCGGCGTGCAGTTCAAGGAGCAGGAGGCGGGCTATCTCGTCGGGTACATCGCCGGTTTGGTAGTCAAGGACCAGCGCGGACCGGACATCATCTCGGCCGTCGGCGCGAACCCGGTTCCCGCCATCGTCCGGTTCATCGCCGGCTACAAGGCGGGCGCCAAGCGCGCGAACAAGAGGGTCAAGGTCCTCGTGAACTACGCGCAGGACCCGACGTTCGCCGACCAGGCGAAGTGCAAGGAGACCACGCTCGACCAGATCGACCGCGGCACGAAGGTCGCGTTCATGGTCGCCGGCGGCTGCGGCCTCGGCGGTCTGACCGCGGCGAAGGAGAAGAGAATCTGGGGCATCGGCGTGGACGCCGACCAGTACTTCCTCGGCAAGCACATCCTCACGAGCGCCACGAAGCGGGTCGACACGGCCGTCTTCGACATGATCAAGAAGTTCAAGTCGAACCCTGCCGGGTTCCGCGGCGGCTTCAACACGACCTACAGCGTCAAGAACAACGGCGTCGGCTTCGGCCGCCTCTCGACGCGGCTCTCGAAGGCCAAGCGCGCCGAGTACACGCGGAAGGCCAACGTCATCAAGAAGCTGATCGCCCAGGGCAAGATCAAGCCCCCGGCGAAGTAGCACTCTCTCGTTCGGTTCTTAGGGGGCGGGCTCGGCCCGCCCCCTAAGATTGCTCCGTGGCGGAGCGGCGAGGCCCGGTACTCGAGCTACGGGGAATCACCAAGCGTTTTCCGGGCGTCCTCGCGAACGATCACGTCGACTTGGACCTCTACGACGGCGAGGTGCACGCGCTCCTCGGCGAGAACGGTGCCGGCAAGTCGACGCTGGTGAACGTCCTCTACGGGCTCTACCACCCGGACGAGGGCGAGATCCTGATCAACGGCAAGCCCGTCCGGATGCGTTCGCCGCGGGAGGCGATCGACAACGGGATCGGGATGGTGCATCAGCACTTCATGCTGATCCCGGTGATGACGGTCGCCGAGAACGTCGTCCTCGCCGCTGAGCCGCGCAAAGCCGGCGTCTTCCTCGACTACGACGCCGCCGTCAGGAGGGTGCGCGACCTCGCCGCGGCGTTCAATTTCGCGATCAACCCCGACGCGCGGGTCGAGAACATCACCGTGGGTCAGCAGCAACGGGTGGAGATCCTGAAGGCGCTCTACCGCGGCGCGGACATCCTGATCCTCGACGAGCCGACCGCGGTGCTGACCCCGCAGGAGGCCGACGAGCTGTTCGGGATCCTCAAGACCCTCCAGCGGGAGGGCATGTCGATCATCTTCATCAGCCACAAGCTCCGGGAGGTGCTCGAGATCGCGGACCGGATCACCGTCCTGCGCCGCGGGAAAAGGATCGAGACGGTTCCGCGTGAGGGAGCGACGCAGGACGGCCTCGCGCGCTTGATGGTCGGGCGCGAGGTGCTCCTCCGGGTGGAGAAGGCACCGGCGCAACCGACCGAGCCGCTCTTGGTCGTCGAAAACCTGACGGTTTTCGACGAGAGAGGGCTGCCGGCCGTCCAAGATGTGTCGTTCGGCGTTCGCGCCGGTGAAATCGTCGGCATTGCGGGCGTCGACGGGAATGGGCAGACCGAGCTCATCGACGCTCTCAGCGGGCTTCGGAGCGTCACCTCGGGAACGGTGAGGGTCGCCGGCAAGGACGTCACGACCGAGACGGCGCATCAGCACTACGACGCCGGTCTCGGCCACATCCCGGAGGACCGGCACCTGCGCGGGCTCGTCCTGGACTTCTCCCTCGCCGAGAACCTCGCCCTCCACGACTTCGAGAAGGAGCCCTACTCGCGGCTCGGCTGGCTCCGGCCTGGGCGGATGATCGTCGCCGCCCGGCGCCTCCTCAAGGAGTTCGACGTCCGCGGCGGCGGCCCGAAGACGCGCGCCGCCGCACTCTCGGGCGGAAACCAGCAGAAGGTCGTCGTCGCGCGCGAGGTGGCTCGTGATCCGCGAGCGCTCGTCGCCGCGCAGCCCACACGCGGCCTCGACGTCGGTGCGATCGAGTTCGTCCACCGGCGGCTCGTCGAGGAGCGCGACGAGGGTCGCGCGGTGCTGCTCATCTCGCTCGAGCTCGACGAGGTGCTCTCGCTCTCCGACCGGATCCTCGTCATCTACGAGGGCCGGATCGTGGCCGAGTACGGCCCGGATGTCTCCGAGCAGGAGCTCGGCATCGCCATGACCGGCGGGCTCGTGCCGGAAGCGGCCGCCTCGTGAGCGAGCCACAGCCCCCGCCACCGGGCCCACCTGAAGAAGCGGACGTCGCCGAGCCGAGCATCGAGGCGGATCCGGAAGCCCAGACGAGCCTCGCGGCTCGGTGGGACCTCTACCAGCGCACCGGCGGCGTGATCACACCCCTGCTGACCGCGATCTTCGCGTTCTTCGTCGGCGGCCTCGTCGTCCTCGTCACGACCGGGAAGAACCCGCTCAGCACCTATCGAGCGATCTTCGACGGAACCGGATTGAACTGGTTCTTCCCCTGGGTGACCGGCCAGGAGCGCGAATTCGCGGCGGAGGACCTCCAGCAGACGCTCCTGGTGACGACCACCCTGATCCTCGTCGGCATCGCGGTTGCGTTCGCCTTCCGCTGCGGCCTGTTCAACATCGGCGGCCAGGGCCAGTACATCGCGGGCATGATCGCCGCCCTTCAGGTCGGGGTCTGGCTACCCGATCTCGCCCACGTCCCGCACATGATCCTCGCGGCAGGGGCCGGCGCTCTTGCCGGCGCTGTCTGGGCCGGAATCGCAGGGATCCTGAAGGCGACGGTCGGCGCGCACGAGGTGATCTCGACGATCATGCTCAACTGGATCGCGCTCTGGATCGGGAGCTACCTGGTCGGCTTCAACGGGCCGCTGCAGGATCCCAACCAGGTCTTCGTGCCGGTGACGTCGGAGGTCTCCCAGGGCGCGAAGCTCAACGTCTGGTGGGGCGATCCGAAGCTCCAGGGCCTCCACATCGGCTTCTTCGTCGCGATCGCCGCGCTCGTCGTCTTCTGGATCGTTCTCAACCGGACGACCCTCGGCTACCAGGTGCGCGCCGTCGGCTTCAACCCCGAAGCCGCGCGCTACGGCGGCATCAGCGTCGGCCGGAACTACTTCCTGGCGATGGCGATCTCGGGCGCGTTCGCCGGCCTCGCCGGCAGCGTGGACATCCTCGGCTGGCTCTTCCGGGTCGATCTGACAAGCGTCCAGCTCTCCTCGCAGATCGCGTTCATCGGCATCGCGGTGGCGCTGCTCGGCCGCAACACACCGCTCGGGATCTTCTTCTCCGCGCTGCTCTTCGGCGCGCTGCTGAACGGCACCTCCACGCGGAACCTCGACCCGACTGTCTTCCAGCCGGAGCTCGCCAGCAACCTGACGCTGATCATCCAGGGCCTCGTCGTCCTCTTCGTCGGGGCCGACCTCCTGATCCTCTACCTCTGGCGCGCGCGGGCCAAGCTCAGGCGCAAGCTGAGGTCGGAGCCGGTGGCGCAGCGGTGACCACGCAGGCCGAGGTCGTGCTCGCCAGCGGGCGGATCAAGTTTAGGATCGCGCGCGCGGCGGGAATCGCCGCAATCGCGCTCGGCGTGCTCGCCTTCTGGGTCGCCCTGCCGCCGCGCACCGTTCGGTCCGAGGCCGTTCCCGTCGTCCTGGGCCTCCTCGGCATCGCCCTCGGCCTCTTCTCGTGGCGCAAGGGCGAGACGAGGCTGGGCTGGACGGCGGCGATGATCGCGCTCCTCGGGATGCTGGGCGGGGTCCTGGCCGCTCACGCGGCTGTCGAGAACCTGAAGGTCGTGATCACCTGGTCGGCGGTGATCGCGGCGACGCTGCGGTTCGCGACGCCCCTGATCTTCGCGTCGATCGGTGGCCTGTTCTCCGAGCGGAGCGGCGTGGTGAACATCGGCCTCGAGGGGATGATGCTGATGGGCGCCTTCTTCGGCGTGCTCGGCGGCGACAAGACCGACTCGTGGGTCCTCGGGATCCTGATCGGGATGGCGTCCGGTGCCGCACTCGCGCTCGTCCACGCCTTCTTCTCGATCCACCTGCGATCCGACCAGATAGTGAGCGGGACGGCGATCAACTTCTTAGCCCTCGGGATTACGGGCTACCTCTACATCGACACCTACGGCCAGGAGGGCACCGGCGACCTGCCGGCGGTGCCCGACGTGAACCTGGACTGGCTTTCGCGCATCCCGCCCGAGGGGCTCGGCAGCTTCCTCGAGAAGTCGATCGGGCACCTGAACCTGATGGTCTGGCTGGCATTTCTCACGGTCGTGCTCGCCTGGGTCGTGATCTTCCGGACGACGATCGGGCTCCGGATCCGCTCGGTCGGAGAGCACCCACGCGCCGCGGACACGGTGGGGATCTCCGTCTACGCGACGCGCTACGCGGCGGTCGTCGTCTCCGGCGCCCTGGCCGCGCTCGGCGGGGTCTACCTCTCGCTCGGCTTCGTGCATTCGTTCACCGAGAACATGACGGCGGGCCGCGGGTTCATCGCCCTGGCCGCACTGATCTTCGGCAAGTGGCGCCCCTTCGGCGCCCTCGGGGCGGCGATGCTCTTCGGTTTCGCCAGCGCGATCGCGCCGCGGCTCCAGAACGTCGAAAGCTGGGCGACCTACGGCACGCTCTTCCAGGCGCTGCCCTACCTGCTGACGCTGATCGCCGTCGCGGGCGTGATCGGACGCTCGATCCCGCCGGCCGCGATCGGGCGGCCGTACATCAAGCAGTAGCGCCGGCCCAGCGGGAAGAATCGCCCCGTGGCGACCCGGCCCAGTCTCACCGCGCGCCTGTCGCTCCACCAGCGGGCGGGCGGTCTCGTCGTCCCGCTCCTGACCACGCTGCTCGCCTTTGCGGTGGCGGGCCTCGTCGTGCTGCTGACGACCGGGAAGGACCCGCTCCCGATCTTCCGCGGCATCCTCGACGGGACGGGTCTCCTGTGGCTCGTCCACTGGGCCGTCGACATCCGGACGGTCGCCGGCACGCACGACCTCTACCCGACGGAGGCGGACGCCGTCGCCGTCGCCGCGATCAACCTCCAGCAGACGCTGATCCTGACGACGACGCTGATCCTCACCGGCCTCGCCGTCGCGTTCGCCTTCCGTTGTGGGCTCTTCAACATCGGCGGGCAGGGCCAGTACATCGTCGGGATCATCGCGGCGGTCGCCGTCGGGACGCACTTTGCCGGGATGCCGCGCCTGCTGCACGTCCCGCTCGCGCTCACCTGCGCCGCACTCGCCGGAGCGGGCTGGGCCGGGATCGCCGGCTTGATGCGGGCCACGGTCGGCTCGCACGAGGTGATCACGACGATCATGCTCAACTGGATCGCGTTCTGGGTCGGCAGCTACCTCTTCTCGATCGGCGGCCCGCTCCAGAGCTCCTCGCAGGCGTCGGTCCCGATCTCGGACGACGTCGTGGCGTCGGCGAAGCTGCACGTCCTCTGGGGCGGCGTCCAGGGCCTCCACGTCGGCTTCCTGATCGCGCTCGGGGCCCTGGTTTGCTTCTGGGCGATCCTGAACCGGACGACGCTCGGCTTCGGCATTCGCGCGGTCGGCTTCAACCCCGAGGCCGCCCGCTACGCCGGGATCAGCGTCACGCGCAGCTACTTCCTCGCCATGGCGATCGCCGGGAGCTTCGCCGGGTTGGCGGGTGGAATCGACCTGCTCGGCTGGCAGTTCCGCTTCGGACAGATCGACATCCAGGGCTCCGACGTCGGCTTCGTCGGAATCGCGGTTGCCCTGCTCGGGCGCTCGACGCCGGTGGGGATCTTCTTCTCGGCGCTCCTCTTCGGCGCGCTCCTGACCGGCACGAGCGCCCGCAACCTCGACGCCGAGGTCTTCGACCCCGAGCTCGCCGGGAACCTGACGCTGATCATCCAGGGCCTGATCGTCCTCTTCGTGGGGGCCGACCTCCTGATCCTCTCGGCGTGGCGGGCGCGAAGACGATTGCCCCGGCCCTGGCGGAGGACGGCATGAGCACGATCGACGCAACCCGTCGCCTTCCTCGCCGCCTGAACCGCGACGTCGGTCTGGTCGGGATCGGACTGGCGGCGGCGGGCGTCTGGCTGATGCTGCCGCCGCTCGGGGACAACCTGCGCGCGGCCACCGGGGACGTCGTCGTGATCCCGATCGTCTTCGGGATCCTTGCGATCGCCGCCGGTATCTGGTCCGCCAGCCGGCGCGAGCATAAGATCGGCTGGTCGGCGATCGCCTGCGGCGTGGTGGGGATCGTGCTCGGCGTGGCGGCGGCCGAGGCCAGCATCTCGACGCACGAGGCCGTCTTCGTCTGGTCGAGCCTGTTCGCGGCGACACTGCGCTGGGCGACGCCGCTGATCTTCGCCGCCATGGGCGGGCTGTTCTCCGAGCGGAGCGGAGTCGTGAACATCGCGCTCGAGGGGATGATGCTCGTGGGCGCCTTCTTCGGGATCTGGGGTGCGATCCGATTCGACCACTGGGCGATCGGACTCCTGACGGCTATGCTCGCCGGCGCGTTGCTCGCGTTCGTCCACGCGTTCTTCTCGATCCACCTGCGCGCGGACCAGATCGTCAGCGGCACGGCAATCAACTTCCTCGCCCTCGGGCTGACCGGCTACCTCTACATCGACATCTACGGCGACCAGGGCACACCGAGCGAGATCTCGACGATCCCGAACGTGCACCTCGGCTTCCTCGACGGTGTCTACTTCCTCGGACCGATCCTGGGGGACATGAACCTCATGATCTGGCTCGCGCTCGCGACGGTCGTCCTCTCCTGGGCCTTCCTGTTCCGCACGACGCTGGGCCTGCGGCTCCGCGCGGTCGGCGAGCATCCCCGCGCAGCCGAGGCCGCCGGAATCTCCGTGTACGCCGTGCGCTACGCGGCCGTCACATTCTCAGGGGTGCTAGCGGCGCTCGGCGGGGCCTACCTCTCGATCGGGTTCGTCGGGAGCTTCACGGAGAATATGACCGTGGGTCGTGGCTTCATCGCGCTCGCAGCCCTGATCTTCGGGATGTGGAAGCCGTTCGGCGCCTTCGGCGCCGCGCTCCTGTTCGGCTTCTCGAGCGCCCTCGCCCGGTCGCTGCCCGAATACTCGGAGCAGGCGGCGCTGCTCTTCGAGACCCTGCCGTATGTCCTGACGTTGATCGCGGTCGGCGGCCTGATCGGCCGCTCGATCCCGCCCGCAGCCGTTGGCCGCCCTTACGAGAAGCAGTAGCGAAGACCGGCCCACCAGCGTCAGCGCGGTCTTCTCCGTGCTCGTCGGGCTGGTGGCGCTGGCGACCTTGCCGGCGGCCGTCTTCGTGGCCGAGCAGCTGGACCGGCTCACGCTGCTCCGCGCCTCGGTTGCGATCATCCCGGCCTTCGCCCTGGCGTTCCTTGCGATCTACCTGGGGCGCAGGGCGCGGAAGACGATCGAGCGGACGCTCGGCCGCGTCAAGGGGTACAAGCTGGCGCTCGCGGGGCGGATCCTCGGCTACATGGCCCTCTACCTCGCGTTGACGGCGACGATCTCGGTCGCCACCTATTACGTGCTCCGGCAGGTTTCATAAGGCTTCGCAGGAACCCGTCTAGACTGGGTCGCGCCGCCAGATGTTCGAGATCGGAAACAGCCTCCGCGAAGCCCGCCTGCGCCAGGGTCTCGATTTTCCCGAGATCGAGCAGGCGACCAAGATCAGGCCGAAGTACCTGCGCGCGCTCGAAGACGAGCAGTTCGACATCCTCCCGGGCCAGACGTACGTCAAGGGCTTCCTCCGCACGTACGCCGAATACCTGGGGCTCGACGGCCAGCTCTACGTCGACGAGTACAACTCGCGCTACGTCCACGTCGACGAGGAGACCCCGCTGCGGACCCGCGGCAGCACGCCCTCGCTGGGCCGGGGAGTGCCTCGATTCGAATCGAGCGTGGTCCTCGTCGCGATCGCGGCGATCGGGATCCTGACCCTGCTCGTCTTCGCCGCCTGGCGCTTCGGTAGCGACACGCCGAAGACGGCGATCCCGGACTTCTCGACGAGGCCGCCGGCGACGACGCCGAACCCTCGCCCGGCTCCTCGCCGCGCGGCGCCGACGCGAAGGGCCAAGCTGACTATCTCGGCGGTGGCCGGCAACTCCGTCGTCGAGGTCTACGGCGGCTCCCTCGCCGGGAAGCAGCTCTTCAAGGGGACGGTCGAGGACGGTCACAGCATCCGGTTCGGCAAGAACCGCCGCTACGTCCTCCGGATGGGCAGCCCCCGAAACCTGAAGGTCGTCGTGAACGGCGACTTCAAGGACCTCCCGGCGAGCGGCCCTGCGACGGTCACCGTCACGGCCGGCGGCATCAGGCGGGTAGCCTCGACCTAGCGTGAGGCCGAGAGCAGCCGTCCTGGTCACGGGCAGCGAGCTCGTCCGGGGCGGGCGCCTCGACGAGAACGGGCCGTTCCTGGCGCGCGAGCTCTCCTCGCGCGGGATCGAGCCCGAGCGGATCAGCGTGATCGGCGACCGGCCCGAGCAGCTCGGGGGCGCCCTGCGGGAGAGCCTCGACTACGACCTCGTCATCACGTCGGGCGGCCTCGGACCGACCCACGACGACCGGACGATCGAGCTGCTGGCGAAGGCGGCGGGGCGCGAGCTCCACGTCGACCTCGAGCTCGAGCGCGAGATCGGCGACGTCGTCCGTGGGCTCGCCGAGCGGTTCCGGCGGCCGTACGCGGAGTTCGAGGCGGGCGTGCGCAAGCAGGCGACGCTGCCGCAGGGCGGCATCTCCCTCGGGCTGGCCGGAACGGCGCCCGGCGTGCTGCTCCAGACGGATCGAGCCCTCGCAATCGCGCTCCCAGGGCCGCCCGGGGAGCTCCAGCGGATCTGGCGCAACGCGCTCGACCGCGTCGAGCTCGAGCGGCTGCTCGCCCGCGCGCAGAGCCCCGCGCACCGGATCCTCCGGTTCTTCGGCCTGCCCGAGTCGGCCGTGGCCGGCGTGGTCGAGCAGGCGGGCGGGGAGCGCGACGGCCTCGAGCTGACGATCTGCGCGCACGACCTCGAGGTCCAGGTCGACCTCGTGATCCCGCCGGGGGCCGAGGGCCAGGCCGAACGGGTCGTGAGTGCGCTCCGGGAGGCGCATCCGCGGGCGCTGTTCACGGAGGACGAGGAGCCGGTCGAGGCGCTGGTCCTCGACGCCGCGCGTGAGCATGGCTGGACGATCTCGACCGCCGAGTCGTGTACCGGCGGCCTCGTCTCCGCACGGCTAACGAAGGTGCCGGGCTCGAGCGAAGCCTTCACTGGCGGCGTGATCGCCTACTCCGACGACGTGAAGCGCGGAGAGCTAAGCGTGCCGGACGACGTGCTGGCGCGCCACGGGGCCGTCTCGCCGGAGACGGCGCAGGCGATGGCGGAGGGAGCGGCACGGGCCCTCGAGACCGACGTCGCGGTGTCGGTGACGGGCGTGGCGGGGCCGGGCGGTGGGTCGGCGGAGAAACCCGTCGGTCTCGTCTACCTGCACGCGGTGACGCCGGAGAGCTCGCACGGGGTCGAGCTCCGCCTCCCTGGGAACCGCGATGCGGTGCGCCGGCGCGCCGCGGTCTCGGCGCTCCATCTGCTCAGGCGCCTTCTGACACAGAACCAGCACGAACGCGTGTGAGCTCGGCCGGTAGCGTCGCGGGCAATGAGCATCTGCGCCTCTTCTGCGCACTCCGGCTGCCGGACGAGATCCTCGACGGGCTCGAGCGCTGGCAGCGCGAGCAACTCGCCGGCGCCGGCCGCCCGGTCGCGCACGGACATCTCCACGCCACGCTCGCCTTCCTCGGGCGACGACCGGCCTCCGAGTTGCCGGCGATCGCCGCTGCCCTCCGAGCGGCGGCCGCGGCGGCGGGCGAGATCGTGTTCTCGCCCAGCCGGTACCGCGAGACGCGGAGCGTCGGCATGCTCGTCCTGGAGGACGAGACGGGGGAGGGAGCCATGCTTGCCGGCCGTCTCTTCGACGGCCTGGAGGGGGTCGGGGTGTACGAGCGCGAGCAGCGTTCGTGGCTACCGCACGTCACCGTCGTCCGCTATCGGGAGCGCCCGCGCCTGCGCCCGCCGGCGCCCGAGCTGGGCTCGTTCACGCCGTCCGACGCCGCTGTTTACATGTCGTCGTTGCGCCCCACCGGGGCTGAGTACGCTGTTCTCGAAGCTGTTCCGCTAGGAGGTTGATCGGGTTGGATCGCGCAGAGGCACTCGACACTGCTCTCGGCCAGATCGAGCGCCAGTTCGGCAAGGGCGCGGTCATGCGGATGAACGACCACGCGCACGTGAGTGTGGGCTCGGTCTCGACGGGCTCGCTCGCGCTCGACCTCGCACTCGGCATCGGCGGGCTGCCCCGCGGCCGGATCGTCGAGATCTTCGGGCCGGAATCGTCGGGGAAGACGACGCTCGTCTACCACGTGATCGCCGAGGCGCAGCGCCGCGGCGGCATCTGCGCCTTCATCGACGCCGAGCACGCGATGGACCCGCAGTACGCCCGTCGGATCGGCGTCAACATCGACGACCTGCTCGTCTCGCAGCCCGACAACGGCGAGCAGGCGCTCGAGATCGCCGAGCTGCTGATCCGCAGCGGGGCGCTCGCGGTCGTCGCGGTCGACTCCGTCGCCGCGCTGACGCCGCGCGCCGAGATCGAAGGTGAGATGGGCGACAGCCACGTCGGTCTCCAGGCGCGCCTGATGAGCCAGGCGCTCCGCAAGCTCGCCGGCACGCTTAACCGCACCGAGACGATCTGCATCTTCACGAACCAGCTCCGCGAGAAGATCGGCGTCATGTTCGGCAACCCGGAGACGACGCCGGGCGGCCGGGCGCTCAAGTTCTACTCGTCGGTCCGCCTGGACATCCGCCGGATCGAGACGCTCAAGGAAGGCGTCGAGGCGATCGGCAACCGTGTCCGCGTCAAGGTGGTGAAGAACAAGGTCGCACCGCCGTTCAAGCAGGCCGAGTTCGACATCATCTACGGCCAGGGGATCTCCTGGGAGGGCACGGTGCTCGACGCCGGCCTCGAGCGGAAGGTCGTCCAGAAATCGGGGTCGTACTTCAGCTTCGACGACGAGCGGCTCGGACAGGGGCGCCAGAACGCGACCGCGTTCCTCCGCGAGCACCCCGACGTGACACAGAAGATCCTCGGCGCGATCCAGAACGAGGTCGGGCCCGAGCAGATCGTGTCGGCGCGGCTCCTGCCGCAGGCCGAAGGGTCAGTGGCCGAGACGGAAGCCGAGCCGGAAGCCGAGCCGGTCGAGGCCGCGGCGAAGTAAGTGGCCGAGCGGGCCGAGGACGCGACGGAGCTGGCGCTCCGCGCCCTCCGGCACCGCAACCGGTCGCGCCACGAGCTCTCGCGGCGACTCCAGCGCGCCGGGATCTCGCCGGACGAGCGGGAGGCGACGCTGGACCGCCTCACCGAAGCCGGGCTCGTCTCGGACGAGCGCTATGCGGAGGAGCGCGCCCGCTCGCTCTCGCAGCGCGGTCTGGGCGACGCGCTGATCCGCCAGGATCTGCGGCGACAGGGCGTCGAGCAGGAGTCCGTCGAGCGGGCGATGGCACAGCTCGAACCGGAGGAGGAGCGGGCGACGAGGGTCTTCGAGCAGCGCGGCGGCGAGGCCCGCGCGCTCCGCTATCTCGCCGGCAAGGGGTTCAGCCCCGAGACCCTCGACCGCCTGGCTGACGAGGATCGGTTACACTAGGAAGCACTTCATCCATCATTTTGCCTGCACAGAAGCGTTTTCCTGACACGATCAGACGTTCCGAGACGAGACGGCACTGACAAACGGACGAGACATCAGCAAGGAGGAGCCGGCACTAGCGATCCGTCGCTGGTGAGACCCTGCCGCGGCGGTCCGACCGCGGCTCGAGAACGCACTGCACGGGCTTGATGGCGGGTGAGTCCCGCTCGTCGAGCGGTTCAACCGACCTCCGCCGGGCTCACGCCCGACGCGACCCAAGGAGCGCGCAGTGCTCATCGTCGCCGGCATCGTCATCGGCCTCGTCCTCGGAGCAGCCCTCCTCGCGCTCGCCCTGAAGCTCCAGAATCGCTCCGGGCTCGGCGAGGCGGCGCGGCGCCGCGACGAGATCGTCAACGAGGCGCGCCGCGAGGCGGACAACCTGCGTCGCGAGACGGAGATCGAGGCGCGCGAAGAGGCGATGCGGCACAAGGGGGAGGCCGAGCAGGCGCTGGCCGAGCGGCGCGCCCAGATCGCGAAGCTCGAGGAGCGCGTCCTGGCGAGGCAGGACGAGCTCGAGGCGAAGCTGACGGAGCTCCTCCGGCGCGAGCAGGGCCTCGCCGACCGTGAGATCCACATCAAGGAGCTCCAGCTGCAGCTCAAGGAGGCGAAGGACAGCGAGCTCAAGGAGCTCGAGCGCGTCTCCGGCCTGACCGTGAACGAGGCGCGAGCGGAGCTCCTCGGCCGCTCCGAGCAGCTGATCCGGCACGAGCTCGCGCGCAGGGTCCGGCAGCTGGAGGAGGAGGCGCAGATCGAGGCGAAGCGGCGCGCACGGAACCTCGTCGCCGACGCTCTCCAGCGCGTGGCCGCCAGCCACGCCGCAGAGACCACGTCGTCCGTCGTCGAGCTCCCTTCGGACGACATGAAGGGCCGCATCATCGGCCGCGAGGGGAGGAACATCCGCACCCTCGAGCACCTCACTGGCGTCGACATCATCATCGACGACACGCCGCAGGCCGTCGTGCTCTCGTCCTTCGACGGGATCCGTCGGGAGATCGCGAAGCTGACGCTCTCGAAGCTGATCGAGGACGGTCGGATCCAGCCCGCGCGGATCGAGGAGATGTACTACCAGTCGAAGGCCGAGATCGACGACCACATGCGGACGGCCGGCGAGCAGGCGGTCTTCGAGGCAAACGCGGGAGAGTTCCACCCGGAGCTGCTGAAGGTGATCGGCCGGCTCCACTACCGCACGAGCTACGGCCAGAACGTCCTCAAGCACACGCTCGAGGTCGTTCACCTGGCCGGGATCATGGCGATGGAGCTCGAGGCGAGTGTCCGCACCGCCAAGCGCGCCGCGCTCCTCCACGACCTCGGGAAGGCTCTCACGCACGAGGTCGAGGGGTCACATGCGCAGATCTCGGCCGAGTACGCCGCGCGTTACGGCGAAAGCGAGGCAGTCGTGCACGCGATCGGTGCGCACCACTACGAGGTGCAGCCGCAGACGGTCGAAGCCGTCCTCCTGGTCGCGGCCGACGCGATCTCCGGCGCCCGACCCGGCGCGCGCGGCGACACGCTCGAGAACTACATCAAGCGGCTCGAGGCGCTCGAGGAGATCGCCGCACGGCGGAACGGGGTCGAGAAGGTCTATGCCCTTCAGGCCGGCCGCGAGATCCGCGTGATCGTCAAGCCCGGCGAGATCGACGACGACGCCGCTGTCCTGCTCTCCCACGAGATCGCCCGGGACATCGAGCAGGAGCTCGAGTATCCCGGGCAGATCAAGGTCACCGTGATCCGAGAATCACGGGCGACCGAGCTGGCGAAGTAGCGCCGGGGCCGCCGCTAGGCGGCTCTCCAGCGTTACTCATCCTCCGGCTTCGGCGGCACAAGCTTGTTGGCCTCGGCCGTCAGCGAGCGGGAGGCCCGGACTGAGAGGTTCTCGCCCTCGGCCGCGTGATTGGCAAAGGAGCGAATCGCCTTCTCGTAGTCCTTGGTCGACTCCTCGTCGAGCGCTGCCTGTGCAGTGTCGAGGTAGCCCGCGAGCTTCGCGTACGTCTTCGCGCGCGTGATTTCCCCGTGCGCGTCGTAGTAGGCGAGGAGCGCCCTGAGCCGCTCGAGCGAGACGTCGCCGTCGAAGCGGGCGACGATGGGGTCGTGATCGCTCGCGCCGCGGAAGCCGTCACCGGGGGTGTCGGCCGGCCAGTCTGCGTTCACGTGGGCGATCCGCGCCTGCTCGAGCTCGTCCGCAAGCCGTGAGCTCACGAACTGACCGTCGAGCGTCTGCGCCATGCCGACGAAGACGTAGCTGTAGGCGCTCTCGGGCACCTCGGCGACGAGCTGGTCGAACAGGTTCGTCATGCCGGCCGAGTCGTAGAGGGCGGCGAGCTGGTGCGGCGTCGTGGTGCGGTTCAGCGGGTCGTCGGGCCGTGGGAACGTGTTGAAGTCGCCGCCGGCGTCGATCCGGTTCTCCGGCGCCGCGTCCACGATCGCCGCGAGGTAGTTCGCCTGCTCCGTCCGCTGGCCGACCCTGGCGTCCGGCGTGCTCGAGAAGTGGTTCGAGATCGCGAGGACGTCGGTCCAGACACTCGTGCCGATGCCGGTCCGCCAGACGCGGAACAGTCCGACCTCGGGCGCGCGCGTGAAGACGTTGGTCCCGTCGCTCCCCGTGCTGAGGTCGACATCCGCCGGCAACACCGCGTTGAGCGACTTCGGGTTCTGGACCTGGGTGTTGTAGGGCAGGCCGGCCGAGCGGTAGGAGACCGCCGGCGAGCTGCCGAGCACCGGGTGCCCCGGGTCTGCCGGTAGCAGCTCGACGCGGTCGCTCCGGAACATGAACGCCGCCACGATCCCACGGTCGTCGGCCCCGTCCCGGTCGTAGGCGACGTCGTACGCGGGCCCGCCCTGCCGCTCGATCGTCAGCGCGAGCTCCTGGAGCGTGTCTGCCCGGCCGTCTGCGTTGTTCGTGGTGCCGCACGACATCGCCCCGGCGACGACGGTGCAGATGTCCTGGTCCTCGGCTTCCTGGATCAGGAGGATGTCCGGAGAGTGCAGGTCCTCGCGGATCTGTCCGGCCAGGTCGCTCAGGTGCGCCTGGTAGGTCGCCTCGTCCGGCGGGACGTAGTTGAACGGCGGGCTGACGCCGGGACAGCCGGTGTTGCCGGCGAAGTCGCAGCCGTCGAACGGGTCGTCGCGGAGGTCGTAGAGGTTCTCGACGTTGTAGTCCGCAATGCTGTACTCGGCGCCGCGGTCGAACGCCCGGGGCGGCGCGTTCGTCGACGGGTCGACCCCAGGGTCGAACACCGGCTGCGCGTTCGGCATCACCTGGTACTTGCTGAAGGCGAAGTAGACGCCGCCGACGAGGTCGTTCTTCAGTGTGTCGAACGTCCGCGACGGGTTGAGGAGCGCCGTCGGGTTCGCCGCGGTCTTGATCCCGTGGCTCCCGATCATCATCCGGTAGCCGTTGCCGTTGTCGAAGAGCTGCGGCGAGATGTCGTCGAGCGGGTGGGCGTCCCGGAACGCACGCCGCTCGAACGGGTTCACCCGCTGCGCGATCGCCGTGTCGGGCCGGGCGAGCCAGATCTCGGCGTCCTCGGAGCCGGAGAAGTGGTCGAGGCCGTCGATGGCAAGGCTCTCCTTGACGACCAGCGCCTGCTCGCCCTCATGCCGCTCCCACATCCGATTCGCCTGCGTGAGGTCGCTCGGGAGGTTCAGCTCGAACGGTGTCGGCGGCGCGTTCATCGACGAGACGATTCGCTGGAGCCGGGCGCTCGAGAGCTGAGTCATGTTGAAGAACTCGGACACCGTCGCCCGGACGACGATCTCGTCGCCGACAGTCGGGACGTAGTTCCCGGCCACGCCGTCGTCCCGGAGGAGATCCGGGAACCGGTTCATGAAGACGTAGATGCCGTCCGAGCTCAGCGGGTTGTCGTCGTCCGTCGCCTCCGTGCTCTGCAGGAAGATCGCGAACTGCGTCACGCCTGCGGAGGACCGGTTCACGAGCTTCTGCGTCACGACGCCCTGCGTGAAGACCGTGGGGTTCGGCCCGCCCGCCGGAATGAGCGGAGAGCTGTGGGTGAGCGGGTCGTCGGTGTCGAGCACGGCGCCCTGGATCTCCCCGATCGGCCTGATCTCCTGCACGGTGACCGCGAAGCTGCAGGTGCCGGTCTGGGCCGTGGGTGCGTCGTCGTTCCGGCCGTTCGCGGTGACCGTGTACGAGCCCGGCGCAAGCGCCGAGTCGACGCTCACCGTCGCCGTCGCCGTGCCGCCGACGGTGGTTGCGGGCGTGAACGCGGTCCTCGAGATCGAGCCGGTGGCGGGAGAGACCGCGATCGAGATGTCGGCCACGGTCCCGTCGCCGTCGCGGCCGGTCACCGACCGCGTCGCGCTCGATCCCTCGAGCACCGTGAGCGGCCCGCCGCAGGACATCGCGACCGGCTCGCCGCCGCCCGTGGAGTGCGCGCCGAGGCCGTCGAACGTGTTGGTGGCGAAGCCGTCCCACTCGACAGCCGGATCGAACTCGTTGGCGCCGTTCGTGTCGCCGGCGAGGATCGTGCTCTTACGGCGCAACGTGTTGTCGGCCGTGCTCGTGAGCCCCGTGCCCCATTCGGCTCCCGGGTCAAAGCCGATCTGGCCGATCGCGTCGACCACGGTGGCGCCCTTCATCAAAACCACCGCGTCGTCGCCGTTGTACCAGGACGCGCTCGACATCTGGTCGGCCTGAGCGAGAATTGCCGCGTCGGCCAAGGATTGCGCCAGCACGAAGACGTCGTTCGGTTGGACGGTGCCGTTCAGGTTGACCTGCGTCAACGGCGTCGTCGAACCGTTGAAGTACATGGCGACGCTGTACAAGCCCGTTGTCAGATTCACAGGCGCGCCGGTCCCGTTGTAGATCTCCAGGGCCTTGTTGTTGCTCGTGCCCTCGACGTACTCGGAGAAGAACAAGTCGGTGCTGGCTGCGCCGGCGGGTTGAAGCCTGGCGCCGGCGAGCGCGATCAGGACCAGGGAGAGAACGACGGCAAGAAGAAGCGAACGAGTCGGACGCACGGTTTCGACCTCCAGCTGTGGTAGACCCCAAAGAACTGCGGCTCGGCAACCCTATAAGGCCCGGGCCGGACGAGCCAAGACCGGAAACCGCCCCGGTACAGTGTTCCGGCCGTGCAGCGGTACCACGTCACGACCTTCGGTTGCCAGATGAACGCTCACGACTCGGAGCGGATCAAGGGCATGCTGGAGGAGCTCGGGCTGGGGGAGACGCACGACCAGCGCGAGGCGGACGTGCTCGTCTTCAACACCTGCACGATCCGGGAAAAGCCCGATCAGCGCTTCGCTGCGCACCTCGCACAGGCCCGGGCGCTGAAGGAGGCGGCTCCGGACAAAGTGATCGCCGTTGGGGGCTGCTACGCGGAGGCGCAGCGGGAGCGGTTGTTCTCGGTTTACCCGTACGTGGACGTGGCCTTCGGGCCGGGCTCGATCCCGCATCTCGGGACGTGGCTCGCTGCCGGAGGCATGGGCGTTCCGCGCGGCAGCTTCGGGCTCGACCAGCGCGCGTTCGCCGGCAATCTGCCGATGCACCGCGAGCGCCGGTTCCAGGCATGGGTCCAGGTCTCGATGGGCTGCAACTCCAAGTGCGCCTACTGCATCGTCCCGTCCGTGCGCGGGCGCGAGCAGAGCCGTCGGCCCGGCGAGATCGTCGCGGAGATCACCCGGCTCGCCGGCGAGGGCGTGCGCGAGGTGACCCTCCTGGGCCAGAACGTCAACTCGTACGGCCGCGACCTCCTGCCCGACATCCGCACCGACTTCGGCGAGCTCCTGCGCGCCGTCGACGCAGTGGACGGCATCGAGCGCATCCGGTTCACGAGCCCGCACCCGAAGGACTTCCGGGCACCGTTGATCGCCGCCATGGCGGAGTGTGCGGCGGTGTGCGAGCACACGCACCTGCCGCTCCAGTCGGGCTCCAGCCGAATCCTGAAGTCGATGCGCCGCACCTACAGCCGCGAGCGCTTCGTCCGCCTGGCCGGCGAGCTGCGGGCGGCGATCCCCGACCTCGCGCTCTCGACCGACCTGATCGTCGGCTTCCCGGGCGAGACCGAGGAGGACTTCGCCGAGACGATCGAGGCGGTCGAGGAGGTCGGTTTCGACAGCGCGTTCACGTTCGTCTTCTCGCCCAGGGCCGGCACCGAGGCTGCGACCATGCCGGACCAGGTGCCGGAGGACGTGAAGCGCGACCGGATCGAGCGGCTGATCGATGTTGTGCAGCGCGTGGCCGAGGAGCGGAACGCGCGGCGGGTCGGTGGGGTGGAGGAGGTGCTCGTCGAGGGCGCGAGCCGCACGGACGAGAGGCTGCTCCGCGGCCGCACCCGCCGAAACACGACCGTCAACTTCGTGGGATCCGCACAACCGGGCGACCTCGTCCAGGTCACGATCGAAGGCGCGACGTCGACCACGCTGCGGGGCTCGCAACCCGCCGCCGTTGCTGCATAGTGGCTCGTCCAGCGATACATGCCGGCCCCTCGCCCGCGATCACGCGGCGCCAGAACCCACCCTCCTCCTCACCAAGGTCTACTGACCTTGGTTCGTCGGAGTGCGGCCTCTGGCTTGGTGCTCGCGACCAAGGAGCTCGGCGGCATCACTGAACGAACCACCAGCCGCGACCTTGTCTGGGACGGGATCCTCAACGTCCGAGACCTCGGCGGGCATCCGACCGAGGACGGGCGCGAGACGCAGTTCGGGCGGATCGTGCGCGCAGACAACATCCGGCGGCTGAGCGACGAAGGCTGGAGGTCGCTCGTCGACTACGGCATTCGGACGGTCGTCGACCTCCGGACCGAGGAGGAGCTCGACGCCGACCCGCCTGCCGAGCTCCCGGTCGACGTCCTCCACGTGCCGTTCATGACCGACGACCCGCTGATGTTCGAGCGCGCGGAGAAGGTCAGCGCCGCGGTGCATGACATCGCGACGGCAACGCGCGACGTCTACCTGATCTTCATCGAGGGCTCGCACGACAAGATCGTCAAGGTGATCGAGGCTATCGTCGACGCCCCGGAGGGCGGTGTGGTCGTCCACTGCGCTGGCGGCAAGGACCGGACCGGCCTCACCGTCGCCTTCCTGCTCCGGATCGCGCGCCTGGGGCTCGACGAGATCGCCGCCGACTATGCGCTGAGCGAGGACCGCCTGCGGCCTCGCCACGAGCAGTGGCTGGCGGAGACGACGGACGAGAGGGAGCTAGAGCGGCTCAAGCGCATCATGCAGACGCCCGCCGCCTCGATGATCGGCGTCCTCGAGGAGCTCGAGCGCCGATACGGGACGATCGAGGGGTTTCTCCAGGCCGGCGGTGCCCCGCCGGACGTCGGCGAGCGCGTCCGCGCCCGCCTCCTTGACTGATCCCGCGGTCATCGCGATCTTCGGCCCGACCGCCTCGGGCAAGAGCACCGTTGCGGAGGCGCTCGCGGAGCGGATTCCGGCGCGGCTGATCTCCGCGGACGCGATGCAGGTCTACCGAGGCGTCCCGATCCTGACGAACCAGTCCGACCATCCGACCGAGCTCGTCGCGATCTGGGGCCTAGACCACGAGTCGTCGGTGGGCGAGTACGCGCAGCTGGCGCACGAGGCCGTCGACCGGGCGCTGGCGGACGGCCTTGCGCCGGTTGTCGTTGGCGGAACCGGCCTCTACCTGCGGGCGGCGCTGGTCGAGCTCGACCTGCCGCCGGCGCCCCCGCCCGAAGCGCGCGAGCGCTGGGAGCGCGCTTACGACGAGCTCGGCCCGGAGGGGGCGTACGAGGCGCTCGCCGAGCGCGATCCCGACGCTGCCGAGCGCGTCCATCCCAACGACCGGCGGCGGGTCGTGCGGGCGCTCGAGCTCGCCGAGGCCGGGTTCTCGCTCGCCCCGAGCGAAGGGCGCCTCTGGACGGACGAGACGCGGCATCCGACGGTGCTCGTCGGCCTCGAGGTGCCGAAGGCGGAGCTCGACCGCCGGATCGAGGAGCGTGCGAGAGCGATGGTGGAGCGCGGCGCGGAGGAGGAGGCGCGGCGCGCGCTGGCGGAGGCGATCTCCGCGACAGCGCGTTCGATCCACGGGCTGCGGGAGCTCTCCGGGTATCCGCCCGAGCAGGCGCTCGAGGAGCTTGTGCGGCGGACGACCCGATACGCGGCCTACCAGCGCAAGTGGATGCGGCGGCTTCCGGGCCTTGTTACCGTGCCCGCCGATCGCCCTCCGGGCGAGGTGGCGGATGCGATTCTCGAAGTGGCACGGGCTCGGTAACGACTACCTGCTGGTCCAGCGCGCGGACCTCGAGGCGCCGCTGACCCCTGTGCGGGTCCAGCTGCTGTGTGACTACCACTTCGGGATCGGCTCCGACGGCGTGCTCGAGGTGGTCTCGGCGAACGAGAATCAGGCCGAGGTGATCATCTGGAACCCCGACGGATCGACGGCGGAGCTGTCCGGGAACGGCACCCGGATCGCCGCCCGCTGGCTCGCGCGCCGGAGCGGCGCGGACACCGTCCGGATCCAGGTCGGCCCGCGCGAAGTCGTGGCGCGCATGCGCAGCGGTTTGCAGGTCGAGCTGGACATGGGGAGGGTCGCCGTCGGCGAGCCGGAAATCCTCGAGGTGGACGACGAGAAGCTGGAGTTCACCCCGGCGTCGGTGGGGAATCCCCACGCCGTCGTCGAGCTCGAGCCGGCGCGCGAGGCGCTGCTCCGGCTAGGCCCGCTGATCGAGAACCACGAGCGCTTCCCGGACCGCACCAACGTGCAGCTCGTCCGCGTCGACAGCCCGAGCGAGATCAGCGTCGGCGTCTGGGAGCGTGGGGCGGGGGAGACCCTGTCCTCGGGCACCAGCGCCGTGGCGACGGCGTCCGTCGCCGTCTCGCGCGGTTGGTGCTCGAGCCCCGTGACCGTCCACCTCGAAGGCGGCGACCTGCTCGTCGAGCTGGACGAGGACTGGAACGCGCGCCTGACCGGGCCGGCGCAGGAGATCTTTAGCGGCGAGACGGCCGAGGAGCTCGAGGCGTGAGGTTCGCGCGCCGCCTCGAGCAGGTGCCGCCCTACCTGTTCGCCGAGCTCGAGCGGAAGATCGAGGCGAAGTCGCGTGAGGGCATCGACGTGATCAGCCTCGGGATCGGCGATCCGGACCTCCCGACACCGCACGCGATCGTCGACGCTGCCGCCGAGGCGATGCGGGACCCCTCGACGCATCAGTACCCGACGAACCACGGGACGGAGGAGTTCCGCCGGACCGTCGCCGGCTTCTACCGCGACCGCTTCGGCGTCGACCTCGATCCCGCGAGCGAGGTCGTGCCGGCACTCGGGGGGAAGGAGGCGGTCGGTCACATCGCGATGGCGCTCCTCGACCCCGGCGACCTCGCGCTCAGCCCCGAGCCCGGCTATCCGCCATACACCTCCGGCCCCGTCTTCGCGGGCGGCGAGATCCACTACCTCCCCCTGACCGAAAAGAACCTCTTCTTCCCCGACCTCGAAGCGATCCCCGAGGACGTCGCCGAGCGCGCCAACCTCCTCTACCTCGACTATCCGAACAACCCGACCGGCGCGGTGGTGCCTGACGGGGCCTTCGAGCGCGCGGTCGAGTTCGGCCGGCGCCACGACCTCGTCGTCGTGCACGACAACGCCTACTCGGAGGTCACCTTCGACGGATACGTCGCCCCCAGCTTCCTCGAGACGCCGGGCGCGAAAGAGGTCGGCGTCGAGATCTTCTCGCTCTCGAAGGGCTGGAACATGACCGGGTGGCGCTCGGCCTTGGTCGCCGGGAACGCGGAGGTGGTCGAGCGGTTCCGCCAGCTCAAGTCCAACCTCGACTCCGGTCTCTTCGAGGCGATCCAGCGCGCGTCGGTCGTCGCACTCACGGCGGAGCGGGACTTCCCGCGACAGATGTCGGAGGTCTACGCGCGGCGCCGCGACCTCCTCGTCGAGGCACTCGCGGGCATCGGGCTCGACGTCGAGCCGCCACGGGCGACGCCGTACTTCTGGGTGCGCGTGCCGGAGGGCCACACCTCGGAGTCGTTCGCGACGCTCGTCCTCGAGCAGGCGAACGTCGTCGTCTCGCCGGGCACCGGCTACGGCGAGAGCGGGGAAGGTTTCGTGCGCCTCTCGCTGACCGTCCCGGACGACCGCCTGGAGGAGGCCGTCCGCCGGATCGAAAGCTCGCTGCGCGCGTCCATAATCCAGGCGTGACCAGACAGCCCGACCCGGCGCCGAGCGCTCAGCCCGAGCGCGGCTTCATCACGGCCGTCCTGGCGCAGGGCGCCGACCCCGACCGCGAGCTTGCTGAGGTCGAGGAGCTCGCGCAGACCGCAGGCGTCGAGCCGGTCGGCCGGCTCGTCCAGCACCGGGCTCAGCCGGACCGCCGGTCCTACGTCGGGAAAGGGAAGCTCGAGGAGCTGAAGCACGCGTTCCAGGAGTCGGGCGCCGAGTCCCTGATCGTCGACGACGAGATCAGCCCGCCGCAGCAGCGGCTGCTCGAGGACACGCTGAAGGCCCGTGTAATCGACCGGACGCAGCTGATTCTCGACATCTTCGCCCAGCACGCCCACAGCGCCGAGGGCAAGCTCCAGGTCGAGCTCGCGCAGCTCCAGTACAACCTCCCGCGCATGCGGGGCCTGTGGCAGCACCTCGAGCGTCTTGGCGGCGGCGTCGGGACGCGTGGCCCGGGCGAGTCGCAGCTCGAGACCGACCGCCGGCTGGCGCGCAGGCGCGTCACGCTGCTCCAGCGGCGCCTCGAGGCGCTGCGCCGGCAGCGCGAGACGCGGCGGCGTGAGCGGCTCCGGACGGAGACGCCGACGGTCGCGCTCGCCGGGTACACGAACGTCGGCAAGTCGACGCTCCTGAACGCGCTCACGGACGCGCACGTCTCGGTCCACGACCGTCTCTTCGAGACGCTCGATCCGACCACGCGAGCCTTCGAGCACGACGGGCGCCGGTATCTCCTCACGGACACGGTCGGCTTCATCCGGCGGCTGCCTCACGACCTCGTCGAGGGCTTCGCGGCGACGCTCGAGGAGACGCTGTCGGCGGAGCTCGTGCTGCACGTGCTCGACGCGTCGGTACCGGACGAGGAGATCGACCAGATGGTCGCTGCGGTGGACGAGGTGCTGGGCGAGATCGGCGCGGCGGAGCTGCCCGTCGAGCTCGTGCTGAACAAGATCGACGCTGTCGACCCACTGACTCGGCGGCGGCTCGCGAATCGCTTTCCCGGCGCGCTCCAGATCTCGGCGCTGACGGACGAGGGCCTCCGGGAGCTGCGTGCACGGGTCGCAGAGCGATTCTCGGAGCGGTTCGAGCTCGTCCGGCTGCTCGTTCCCTACGAGGAGGGCGCGAAGCTGGCCGAGCTCTACGGCCTTGGAACGCCGATCGACGAGCGCGAGGACACGGCGGAGGGCGTCTTCATCCGCGCCAAACTCCCGCGCCGCGAGCTGCCGCGGTTTGCGCCGTACCTGATCGCCGACTCGGAGTCCCACAGGGCGCTTCGGTGATCGAGCTCCCGGTCCGCCGCCTCCGGGAGGACGCGACCCTGCCGGCGCAGGCCTACACCGGGGACGCGGGCTTCGACCTCGCCGCCTGCGAGCACCACGAGGTGGCGCCGGGGGAGCGGGCGGTGATCCCGACCGGTCTCGCCGTGGAGATCCCGGATGGCTACGGCGGCTTCGTGCTGCCGCGGTCCGGCCTGGCCGCGAGGCACGGGATCACGATCCTGAACGCGCCGGGGCTGATCGACTCCGGCTACCGCGGCGAGGTCAAGGTCGTCTTCCACAACACGGCGAGAGAGACCTTCGTCGTCGAGCCGGGGATGCGCATCGCTCAGCTCGTAGTGCTGCCGGTCCCTGGGGTAGCGCTCGTCGAGCAGGACGAGTTGGCCGCGAGCGAGCGGGGCGAGCGCGGCTTCGGCTCGTCCAAGGCCTAGCCATGGGCGTCGAGCCGCGGATCCGGGTCTCCGCGATCCTCCGGCGTGAGGATCGGATCCTGCTCTGCCGCCACGAGAAAGGCGGGAAGGAGTACTGGCTCCTGCCGGGCGGCGGCGTGAACTCCGGTGAGAGCCTCGTCGACGCGCTCCATCGCGAGCTGCGGGAAGAGGTCGGCATCGCGGAGGAGCTGCCCGTCGAGGGCCCCGTCGCGATCGTGGACTCGATCTCGCCGCAGCGCAGCTTCGCGGCGAAGCACGTCGTGCACATCATCTTCGCGGGCGACCTCGGCAAGCGCTCCCTCGAGGCGGCGTTCTCCGTGGACGAGGCCGTGCGGGGCCACCGGATGTTCGGCGTGGGGGAGCTGGACGAGGTCGTGCTCCACCCGCCGATCCAGCGGTTCCTCGCGAGATGGCGGCCGGCCGACCCGGTCGTGTACCTGGGCCCGCTCTGGGCTCCCTGAGAGGAGGGTCGGGCCCGGCACTCCCGCTGCCGATGCGATGCGAATGGCCGCCCGTCTGCTCGCCGCCCTGCTCGCGGCCCTGGTGCTCGTCTCCGCGGCGCTCGCGGCGACCGATCCCCGGGCCGAGAAGCGTCGGCTCCGGCCCGCCGACGTGGCGCTCGCGAAGCGGACGAACCTCAAGCTCTCCGAGCTCGGGGCGGGCTGGCGGACCTTTCCCGCGTCAGGCCAGTCCGGGAGCCCGCCCTCCTGCCCGGGCTACCGGCCCGACTTCTCGCGCTTCACGATCACGGGCGAGTCGGTTGCGGCCTACGTGAGCTCGACCGGGTCCTCGATCGTGTCGTCGGTGCAGGTCTATCGGTCTCGCACCGAGGCCGCGGGGGACTTCCGGCTAGGTGTCAGGCCGGGCTTCGCGCGGTGCCTCGACCGGATGTTCGAGACGGACATCGCCAGGAGCGCCGGCGGCCGTGGCACGACGCTCTCCTCGCGGATGGTCGCGAGCCCGCGTGCCGGGGAGCGCGCTGCCTGGTTCCGCCTCGTCGGCCGCCTCACCGTCCGTGGCACGACGATCCCGGTGTACATGGACTTCCTTGCCGTGCAACAGGGGCGGTCACAAGCGGGCCTGGTCTTCACGGGCCTCGGTGGCCCACAGCGCGGCCAGGTTGCGCTCGCGCGGCGCCTCGCCGCCCGGATGCGCTAGCTAGTAGCGCCCGCCGCGGGCGTGGGCCCGCGAGGCGGAGACGGCGTGCGCCTCGGCCTCGAGGCCGTCGTCGAGCGGCGGGAGCTCCTCCGGCTCGGCGCCCGTTCGATGCCCCAGCGCCTGCGCGAGCAGCCAGTCGGCGAGCCACGGGTTCCGCGGCAAAAGGGGCCCGTGGAGATACGTCCCGATCGCACGGCCGACCCGGCAGCCCTCGAATGCGCTTTCGCCGTCGTTCCCGAACCCGGCCATGACCCGGCCGAGCGGCTCGGCGCCCGCATCGAGGATCGTGCGACCGGCGTGGTTCTCGAACCCGGCCAGGGTTCGTACCCGCCCCGGCTCGAGCTCGCACTCGAGCAGCACGTCGCCGATCATCCGCCGCTCGCCGGCGACCGTGTGGTGCGGGAACAGCCCGACGCCCGGCAGCTCCGCTCCGGTCCGCTCGCGGTAGAAGCGCCCGAGCAGCTGATAGCCGCCGCAGACCGCCAGCAGCGCCGCGCCGCCCTCGACCGCCTCGACGAGACCCGGCTTCCCGGCGAGGTCCGCCGCGATCAGGGCCTGCTCGCGGTCCTGCCCGCCGCCGACGTAGACGAGGTCGTGATCGCCGGGGCGGACTTCTTGCCCGACGCCGATCGACTCGACCTCGAGCTCATGGCCGCGCCAGGCCGCCCGTCGCGCGAAGACGGCGATGTTGCCGCGGTCGGCGTAGATGTTGAGGTAGTCGGGGTAGAGATGGGCGACCCGGATCTTCATGCCGCCTGCTCCCAGTAGGGCTTTGCGAAGCCCCGGTCGGTGACGATGCGGCGCAGGCGGAGCATCGCGGTGTAGGTCGGGATCACCACGAGCTCCGACCCCTCGGGCGCGAGGTCGAGGCCGCGGTCGAGGCCTCGTTCGAGCTCCGGCACGACATCGATCGCGTCCGGGTCGAAGCCGGCGTACTTGAAGCGGAGCGCGAGCTCCGCGGCGCGCTCACCGGTCAGGACGACCCGCTCGAGACGCTCGAGCAGCGGTTCGAAGTCCACGTCCCAGATCCACGAGACATCGCGGCCGTCGGCGATCCCGTCGTTCAGCGCGAGCACGGCGAGCCGAGGCGCTCCACCGGCGACCAGCGTCCGGACGACCTCGTTCGCGCCCGTCGGATTCTTCACCAGGAGCATCAGCAACCGCCGGTCGCCCAGGTCGAGACGCTCGAAACGGCCGAAGGCTGGGGTGAACCGCTCGAGGCCGTCCTGGACCTCGTCGTGCGTGGCGCCCAGCACCCGGGAGAGCGCCGCCGCGGCGAGCGCGTTGTAGACGTTGTAGAGACCCGGCAGGGCGAGCCGGACCGGCAAGGCCCGCTCGGCGTCCACGAGCTCGAACCGAACCGCGTCGAGGCCCTCGAGCGAGATCGAGCGCGCCACGAGGTCGAGCGGCGGGCGTGAGTGGCCGCAAGCCGGGCAGCGGTAGTTGCCGAGATGACCGACATATGCGGCGGCGTACTCGTACGGCGTCCCGCAGCGCAGGCACCACTTCGAGTCGGCTGCGTGCTGGAGCGCAGGCACGGCCTGGCTCGGGTCATCCAGCCCGTAGACGATGCTCCCGTCGCGCTCGCGCGCCAGGTCGCCGACCTGAGGGTCGTCGCCGTTCACGACGAGCGTGGTGTCTGCGCCCAGCGCCTCGACTGCCCGGCGCCAGCGCTCGGCGACGAGTTCGAGCTCCCCGTACCGGTCGAGCTGGTCGCGGAAGAGGTTCCCGAGCGCGAGAGCGCGTGGCCGGACCCGCCGCGCGACCTCGGGCAGAGCCGCCTCGTCGACCTCGAAGAGGCCGAGCTCGCCGCCGCGGGACGAGAGGAGGGTGGAGGCGACCCCGGAGACGAGGTTGGCGCCCGACGAGTTGTGTGCAAGGCGCGTGCGCCCGCCGATGATCTCGGCCACCATCGCCGCGGTCGTGGTCTTGCCGTTCGTGGCGGAGACGAGCGCCGTACCGAGCGGGAGCCGCCGGGCGAGCTGCTCGACGGCGTCCGGGCTCAGGAACCCGAGAACCTTTCCCGGCACCGTGGTTCCGCCGCCCCGCCGGGCGAGCCTCGACAGGCCGCCGGCGGCCCGTGCGGCAGCCACTCCGGCGGCTAGGGGCAGGCGCGGACGCACGCGCTGAATCTAGTCGCCGCGCTCCCTCGAACGGGCGCCGGGCACGGGATTTCGCTCGATCACTCGAACGAGTGAACTTTCCGGCCGTCCCCCCGAAGGGTGATGAGTGTGCGATTTGCGAGGCACAAACTGCGGCTCGGCACAGCACACGACCGCGTTTCAGGCGCGGGAGAGGGAGAGGGATGAGCACACACCGCGACAATCGCAGCAGCAGGAAGAGGATGGCAGGCCGAACGAGCATCGTCATCCTCGTCCTCACGATCCTGGCATTGGCGGCCTCGCCGGCCGCGCTCGCAGCAAAACGCGGCGGGCCGGGCGCGCTGACCGTTCAGGACTCGCGGTTCTTCGGGGTGTACCTCCCCGTCATTCGCACGGCACCACTGCGGTTCGTGTCCTGGTCCGACTAAAGCGGAAGACGAAATCAACTGCGGCCCGCTACATGCGGAAAAGGGAGATAAATGATCGGTAAGCGCAAGTCACCCCGGGGCGAGCTTCGCTCGAGCGCCCTCTGGGGGACAGGGAACCGCGGAGGAGACTCCCGGTCGAATGCGCTCTGGGGCAAGGGCGGACGCGGCCTCGTCACGGCACTCGTTGCAGTGCTCGTCGTTGCGGCCCCGCTCGCGGCCGGTGCGCGGAAGGGCGACAGCGCGGGGGCGACGCATGTCGACCCGATTCTGCTGGCCAAGGCCCAGACGGAGCCGAACTCGCTCGTCAAGGTCATCATCCAGAGCGAGGACGACGGCATTCACGGCGCGAAGGACGCCTTCGAGCACGCCAAGAAGGCGCACAAGGACGACCACGGCGAGAAGATCCGCCGGGAGCTCAAGTTCGTCGGCTCGGTCGCGGTCGAGATCAAGGCGAAGAAAGTGCTTGCCCTCGCCGAGATGCCCGGTCTGACGATCACCTGGGACGCCCCGGTCGAGCTGGCGGGGACCGTTTTGCCGACGTCCAAGCACATCTGGCCCACCGCCTCGGGCGTCAAGCCGATGTGGGGCAACGTGCCGAAGCTCGGCTACAAGCTGCCGACGATCGCGATCGTCGACTCGGGCATCGACAAGAACCGCCCGGACTTCGACGGAGGCAGTCGTGTGATCGACGACGTGGTGATCACGAAGCTCGAGCCGAACTCGTCCGGTGACGGTCGCGGTCACGGGACCTTCGTAGCCGGAATCGCCGCGGGCAGTGCCCCGGACCAGGCCGGAGCGGCGCCCCAGGCGAACCTGATCTCGCTGGACGTCATGGACGACAACGGAATGGCGCGGACGAGCGACGTGATCGCCGGCGCGCAGTGGATCTACGAGCACCGGGTGTCCAAGAACATCAAGGTCGCGAACTTCTCGCTCCACTCCACGATGCCGAGCAACTTCACAAACGACCCGCTGGACAAGGCGGTCGAGAAGCTGTGGTTCGGCGGCGTGACGGTTGTGGTCGCAGCCGGCAACTACGGCAAGCCCGACGGCCCCAGCGGCGTCCCGTACGCTCCCGGCAACGACCCGTTCGTGATCACCGTGGGCGCGGTCGACCTAGAAGGCAGCGTCAACGCCCGGAAGCACGACGTCCCGAACTGGTCGGCGTACGGCTACACGAAGGACGGGTTCCGGAAGCCTGAGGTGGCGGCGGCCGGCCGCTACATGGTCGGCCCGATCCCGGCCAACGCCACCCTGCCGAAGCTCAAGCCGGAGAACGTGCTCGGCGACGGCTACATGCGCCTGTCGGGCACCTCGTTCGCGGCACCGGTGGTCGCCGGCGCGGCGGCCCAGCTCGTGATCGAGCATCCGGCCTGGACGCCGGATCAGATCAAGGGCGCGCTGATGCAACGGGCACGGTACGTCCCTGAGGCGGACCCCGGCTCGGCCGGTGTGGGCGAGATCAACGCAGCTCGCTCCACGCTCCTGGTCAGGCCGCCGAACCCGAACCTGGCGCTGAACCGGTTCGTCAAGACCGACCCCGTGCTCGGAACGAGCGAGTTCAACGCCGCAGCGTGGTACGCGGCCGCCAAGTCGAGCGCGTCGTGGGATTCGGTCTCCTGGAGCGATGTCTCCTGGACGGACGTGTCCTGGACAGACGCGTCCTGGGCCGACGTCTCCTGGAGCGACGTCTCCTGGAGCGACGTCTCCTGGAGCGACGTGCTGGCCGCCGCGGACGTGAGCTGGGAGGACAACGCGGAGGGCGAAGCCGGCAACCCTGCGGGTGACTACGTCATGACGCCCGAGGAGGAGGCCGCGGCCCTCGCGGATCCGACGCTGAACCCGACGGTGACGACTCCCTGACCGACGATCGGTGGGGCGGGCACGAGCCCGCCCCACCTGTCACCCATCCGGGGGAAATGGGTCTCACCCTTTCGGCGATACCTAGAACGGGGGATGCCTCTACCCCTTCACCGACATACGTTCCGCGCGGGAAGCGCGGAATTTCCTGTCTTTTCGACGGCGAGTGAGGTCTTGCGGCCCGTGAACGAAGGACCCAACCGATGACGGCGATCCCGGGCGAGATCCGCTTCGGCGGCGAGCTGCCTGGGGGCGACGCGCCGCGCGAGCGCCTCCACTTCCGCGCCCTCGTCTACCTCGTCGCGGTGGCGGCGATCGCCGGCGCGGTCGCGGGGCCGTTCCTGCCTCGCCTCGAGACGCGCACCGACGGCTGGGGGACCTTCCTCGTCTTCGCCCTCGCGGCCGGCGTCGCCCAGCTCTTCCTCGTGCGCACGGGGAAGAACACCTCGTACCACACGACGATCGTGTTCCTGATCCCCGCGGCGCTCCTGCTGCCGCCGGAGCAGGTCGCGCTGATCCCGGTGATCCAGCACCTGCCGGACTGGCTGAAGAACCGCGCGGCCTGGTACATCCAGAGCTTCAACATCTGCAACTACACGATTGCGATCCTCGCCGCCTCCGGCGGGGCGTATCTCGTGATGCAGGTCGGGCTCCTCGACGCCTACGGGAACCTGCAGTTCGCCCTCGCCGGCCTCCTCGCCTGTGTCCTGCTCGTCGGGATCAACCACTCGCTGCTCGCCCCGATGCTGGCCCTCGCACGGGGCCACTCGATCCACGAATCCGGCCTCTTCTCGCTCCAGAGCCTCTCCACCGACCTCGTGCTGGCCTCGCTCGGCGTCGGCATCGCCACATTCTGGGAGATCAACCCGTGGCTGGTGCCGTTCGCGATCGCGCCACTCGTCCTGATCCACCGCTCGCTCTCGGTGCCGAAGCTCGAGGCCGAGGCGCGCGTCGATCCGAAGACCGGCCTCTTCAACGCCCGCCACTTCGCCCAGGCGCTGAACGAGGAGCTGACGCGGGCGGCCCGCTTCGACCGGCCGATGTCGCTGATCATGGCCGACCTCGATCTCCTCCGGGAGATCAACAACACGTACGGCCACCTCGCCGGGGACGCGGTGCTCAAGGGGATCGCCGAGGTCTTCCGCGCCATGCTCCGGCACTACGACGTCCCGGCGCGGTTCGGCGGCGAAGAGTTCAGCATCCTCCTCCCGGAAACGAGCCCGGAGGAGGCGATGGAGATCGCCGAGCGCATCCGGCGCGCGGTCGCCCAGCGCCGGTTCGACGTCGAGACCTCCAGCGAGCCGATCCGGGCGACGGTCTCGATCGGCGTCGCCGCCTACCCGCGCGACGGATCGGATCCGAACGAGCTGATCCACCAGGCCGACCTCGCCGTCTACCGCGCGAAGCTGCAGGGCCGCAACCGTGTTCTCGATGCGACGAGCTCCGAGCCGCTCGTGATGGCGCCGGCGCGCCGGGCCAAGCTGACCGCCGTCACGGAGGACGGCGACCACGTGATCCCGCTGCCGCCGGTCGACGAGATGACGCCGGGCCAGGAGCGGCGTCAGCCGCCGCACCGGCCGCACGCCGTCCAGGGACCGCGGTTCTTCTCGCTCTCGAAGCGCCTCGCGACGCTCGTCGGCGTCGTGTCGTTCGTCGGCGTCCTCGCCGGCACCCTCGGCGCGATCTTCGGCACCGCCACAGACGTCTTCGGCCTCGTCGCGCTGATCATCCTCGTCGGGCTCGGCCAGGCCGTCGCGCTCGAGGTGGACGACGGCTCGATCTCGGTGAGTGCCGTCGGTGCGCTCGCCGGCGCGGCCCTGTTCGGTCCGCGCGCCGCGCTCGCACTCGCGATCACGACCTGCGTCGTCGACTGGAGCGCCAAGCGCTACCCGCTGCACCGCACCCTCTTCAACATCGGCGCGCTCTCCCTCGCCTCGCTCGCGGCTTCGGCCGTCTTCGCGCTCGGGTTCGAAGGGTCGCTCGGCGAGCTGATCACCGTCGGAGCGGGGCTGGCGGCAGGTGCGGCCTACTTCTGCGTCAACACCGGCCTGCTCAGCCTCGCGCTCGCGATGGAGGGCCATGAGCGCTGGTGGAAGGCCTGGCACGAGCGCTTCCTCTGGCTGGCGCCGCACTGGGTCGTCTACGGCTTCGTCGGCGGCGTGATGGCGATCGCCTACCACGCAGCCGGCCCGTACGCCCTGGCGGTGTTCGCAGTGCCGCTCCTCCTGATGCGCAAGACGCAGGAGGCCTACCTCCGCCACACGCGCAAGAGCGCCCAGAAGCTTCGCGCGGCCGCCGAAACGATCCAGACGCAGAACGTCTCGCTCGAAAAGGCGAACCGCCTCCTCCGCGAACGCTCGACGGCGGCGATGGAGTCCCTGTCGGCGACGGTCGACGCCCGCGACGCGTACACGGCCGGCCACTCACGGCGCGTGCAGGAGCTCGCCCTCGCGATCGGGCGGGAGCTCGGGCTCTCGAAGGCGGAGCTCGACCTGCTCGGGCACGCGGCGCTCTTCCACGACATCGGCAAGCTCGCCGTGCCCGACGCGATTCTCCTGAAGCCGGCGACGCTGACCGAGGACGAGTGGGACCTGATGCAGCGCCACGCGGAGGAGGGGGCACGCATCATCGACCGCCTCGGCTTCCTCCAGGACGCCGTCCCCGCGATTCGCCACCACCACGAGCGCTTCGACGGCACCGGCTATCCGGACGGGCTGAAGGGCGAGGAGATCCCGCTCGGCGCCCGGATCATCCACGTCGCAGACGCGCTCGACTCGATGCTCACCACGCGCATCTACCGCGCCGCTCGGCCCGCCTCGGAGGCGCTCGACGAGCTCCGTCAGGCTGCCGGCTCCCAGTTCTGCCCGCGCTGCGTGGCGGCCCTGGAACGGATCCTGCCGCTCGAGGGCTTGGATGACGGGAACGCGCGCCCCCGTGTACTCGTCGCTTCGTAACACGCCTCGAATAGCAAAAACGCTCAAACGCTAGCCCGCAACTTGCATCGCGGCGAAGTTGCTCTATCCTATTTTCAGATCACGATGCCTCGCCGGCCCCAGTACCGAGCGCTCGCTGGCATCGACCGGAAGGCGCTCGAGGCCTTTCAGGCCGGCATCCGCAAGCGCTACTCGGACGAGCAGATCCTCGCCGAGCTGACCGCCTC
>DATLQK010000035.1:0-15596 GCA_035535195.1 Gaiellaceae bacterium
ACCAGCTTCCGGCCGTTGTGCTGTGAGTGGTCTCGGAGCATTTGGAAGGCGCCGTCGGCATCGACCGCATGGCGCGCCATCAGGATGCCTTTCGCCTGCTCGATCAGCGCTCGCCGCCCGAAGGCACCCTGGAGACTCTGGTATTCCGAAAAACGCTGCAGGGTGATGTCGATCGCGCTCTGGAGCTCCGCGGCGTCGCCGTCGACGATATAGGCAAACACGCCGCGCTTCGCCGCTTCCCGCACGTAACCCGGGTCCTTTGCAGACAACAACGCGATTACCGGGCAAGCCGACTCGCGGACGATCTCTGTGATCAGCTCGAGGGCGTGCTCCGAGCTCAGCCCGAGACCGACCAGGGCCACATCCGGCCGTTCCCTCTCGGTCGCGGCACCGACGTCCTTGACGTAGATCTCGCGGGCGATCACCTCGTGGCCGAGCCCAACCACGACTTGCGCAAGGAGTTCGAGCCGGTCGCGGCGCTCGTTCGCGATCAGGACACGAAGATGCTGCGGTCCCCTCCCGTCCATGCTCAGGACGTTCCCTGCGGTCGCAAGCGCATCGAGAGGACTCTCAAACCTCTAATTCCAGCTGGCGTCCAAGAGACCAGCAGCCTCACTCCAGACGCGTGAGTGAACCAGGAGCACGGCGAGTGTAGCGCAACTCAGGACGGGCAACCCACCGTTTTTGGGAGGCCTGCTATCGTCCGGGTCGCAGCGTCACAACCCCTCGGCGCAGCCCGAACAGAGGCGGGTCAGAGCAAGCGAGCCGCCGCCGGTCCACCCTCAGCAGAGCAGGTTGGAGCACGATCTAGCCGATCCAAACACCCGGTCGGCAGATTTCGAAGCCGGGAGGGGGCCGATGGTTGAAATTCGTGTTGCAGTCGAGGACGGCGCCCGTGTACCAATGCTCGTGCGCCGGCTCGCAAGACTCTTCGACAGGTCGTCGATCTCGTTCGACCGGTCACGGAACGAGGTGCGGGTCGAGTCCGAGTGGGAGTCTCGTGCGGTCAGCGGGGTCGTCGAAATCGTTCAGGCGTGGCTGGAGGAGGACGGCGCGGACTCCGCGACGCTGTCGATCGGAGAGCGCTCGTACACGCTGCTGACGCCGACTCCAATTGGGGCCGGCCGATGATCGACCTCGTGCCGGATCACCAGAAGACACTCCACCTCGTTCAACAGATTTCGGTCGCGGGGCGACAGGGCGTCACGGCGCCGATGTTTCTCCAGGACGTTGGCGCCGCGGTGGCGGAAGCGTTCGAGTTCGACTCCGTTTCGGCGGTGCGATACGACACCGAAGCCGAAGAGGACAGGGAAATCGGCCTCGCCGCCGCCGCTCCGGCCGATCATGCGGATGTCCAACAGTTCACGAGCGCCTCCTTGCTCGCGGGCGCACGGGAGACCCAGAATCTCGTGCTCCTCGCCGCTGGAGACGTCACCACCGAGTTCGCCCTCCCGTTGATGAGCGAAGGCCGCTGTCTCGCCGTTCTCTACGGGATTCGCCGGGCCGCGGTGGGACCCCCCAAAACTGACTGGGATGCGCTCGCGAGCGTCGGGGTTCTCGCCGCAACCCTGCTCGAAGACGTGCTCGCGCGTGACGAGATGAATGAGCGCGACATGCTCAAGAGCGAGTTCGTCGCGCTCGCTGCGCACGAGCTGCGGAACCCGTTGTCCAGCATCTACGGCCTCTCCGTCACGCTGGTCGAGCGAGGTGACGAGTTGGCCGAATCACAGCGACTGACGCTGCGGAACGCGCTCCAAGAACAGACGAGTCGCATGCGGAACCTCGTCGAACAGTTGCTCGACCTCTCGCGCCTCGACCTTGGGGCGATCCATATCTCCCCCGTGCCTCTTCGTCTCCGCCCCAGGATCGAGGAGCTGGTTCGTCCGCTCGCGGATACCCGGCCGGACTCGGTGACCATCGTCGTTGCACCGGACCTGGAGGCCGCTGTGGATCCGGCCGCGCTCGATCGCATGGTCTCGAACCTGATCGCGAATTCACTTCGGCACGGAGAGCCACCGGTCATGGTCACAGCGCAGGGGCAGGACAGGCACCTCCGGCTGGCGGTCGAGGATCGAGGACAAGGCGTCCCGCCTGAGTTCGTCCCCCGCCTCTTCGACCGGTTCGCACGCAGCGCTGATTCGCGCGGTCGCGACGACGGCTCCGGACTCGGGCTCGCAATCGCCCAGGCGTACGCTCGGGCTCACGGCGGAGAGATCGTCTACGAGCCGGTGGTGCCGCACGGAGCGCGATTCGAGGTCGTGATCCCACTCAGGGGCTACAGAGACGAGCAGCGCCGGATCGAACCGTCCAGCTTCGGCGCGCCGAAACCGGCTCGATCGAGCGGAAGCCCATCCAGTTAGGGGGACGTGGCAGCCGGCGGCCGAGTGCCGCCGGCTGCCCTGGGAGAACGCCGAGGGGAGGACGGTCGTCTCGAGAGCACGCCTAGCCGCTGTGCTGAGTGCTTCGCACGCCGAGCGCGCACGCGCTGACGATGAGCGGGATGCCCAGAAGGACGAGGCTGGGGGCGTCATCGGCCTGGCCGAAGATGCCCGCAGCGACGCCGCCGGCGGCAAGGCCGAGCGCGGCGGCGCGGTTCCCGGTCTTCCTCGCTGCCGGCTCGAGCGCGACGCCGATCGTGGTCAGGAGGGCGCCCGCGACGACGAAGTCCGCGAGGCTCCAGACCACCTCGTCGGAGAACTGCATCGCCACCAACCGCAGCGACAGGATGAGCGCCACGCCGAGGGCGACGCGAACGGCGGGTCGGTAGAGGGTCCTGCTCGTCTTCATCGTTTCCTCCGGGGTCGACCGGTGCGCGGCAAGTTGCCGGCCGATCCTGGGCTGGATCAGGGCTCGATCAGGACCTTGATCGACTCGCGGTCGTTCATCGCCCGGTAGCCGTCGGGCACCTCGTCGAGGCCGATGTTCCGGTCGAAGACGCGGCCCGGCTCGATCCTGCCTTCGAGAACGTCCGGCATCAGCTCCTCGATGTACGCGCGCGCCGGGGCCGGGCCGCCCGCGATCGTGACGTTGTCGAAGAAGGTCGAGGTCCCTTCGGGGATCAAGTCCTCCTGCGGAACGCCGACGCGGCCGACGGCCCCACCGGGGCGGACGAGGCGCAGCGCCGTGAGCGTCGCATCCTCGAGCCCGACGCACTCAAGGGCGGACTGGACGCCGAGGCCGTCGGTCAGCTCGCGCACCCGCTCGACCCCTTCCTCACCGCGCTCGCTGACGACATCGGTCGCGCCGAACTCGCGCGCCAGCGCGATCCGATCGGGATGGCGGCCGAGGATGGTGATCTGCTCCGCGCCGAGGCGCCTCGCCGCGATCACGCCGCAGAGCCCGACGGCGCCGTCGCCGACGACGGCGACGGTCTTGCCGGGCCCGACCTCGGCGGCCAGCGCGGCGTGATGGCCGGTCGCCATCACATCCGACAGCGTGAGCAGCGACGGCATCAGCTCGTCGTCCTCGCCGACCGGCAGCGGCACGAGGGTCCCGTCCGCCTGCGGAACGCGGACCGCCTCACCCTGACCGCCGTCGACGCCCTCGTCTCCGTACCTGCCGCCATGCAGGCACGAGGTCTGGAGCCCTTCGCGACAGAACAGGCAGGTCCCGTCCGACCAGACGAACGGCGCAACGACCAGATCGCCGGCCTTCATCGTCCGCACCTCGTCGCCGACCTCCTCCACGACGCCGATGAACTCGTGCCCCATGGGGCGGCCGGTCGCGCTCGGCTCCATCGACTTGTAGGGCCAGAGGTCGCTGCCGCAGATCGCGGCGCGTGTGACGCGGACGAGCGCGTCGGTCGGCTCGACCAGCCGGGCGTCCGGCACGTCCTCGACGCGGACGTCGAAGGCGGCGTGCATGACGGTTGCGCGCATCTCGGGTCTACCTTTCGCGTCCGGAAGGTCGAGAAACCTTTGAGAGCTCAGGAGCCAGCATGCAGATCACCAGGAATACCATCGAGACGGCGCGTGGGCCGGCGGACTGGTTCACCGGCGCCGTCTACCTCGACGCGGTCGCCGCGCCGTCGGAGGGCTCGCGCCTGACTGCGAGCAGCGTCCACTTCACCCCCGGCGCCCGTACCGCGTGGCACACCCACCCGCACGGCCAGACCATCTACGTGCTCGAAGGCGTCGGCCTTACGCAGCGGCGTGGGGGCCCGATCGAGGTGATCCGGCCAGGCGACCGGGTCTTCTTCGAGCCGGGTGAGGAGCATTGGCACGGTGCGTCTGCGAACCGGTTCATGACCCACCTGGCGATGCTTGAGGTCGACGAGGACGGCAATCCGGCGACCTGGGGCGACCAGGTCACCGAGGAGGAGTACGCGACGGCGCCGTCGATCGACGGCTGAGCGTCAGACAGGCCGTCACAGCGTCAGGTCGTAGGGAAAGTGGGTGAGTAACTCGGAGCCGGTCTCGGTGACCAGGAAGAGGTCTTCGAACATCACGCCGCCGATCCGGCTGTCCCAGAGACTCGGCTCGAGCGTGATCACGTCGCCGGCGACCAGTGGCTCGTGGCCGGAGAGGCCGAGGCCCGGCGCCTCGTGCACCTCGAGGCCGACGCCGTGGCCGAGGGCGTACTGGAAGCCCTCGTCGCCGGATGACGTGAGCCTGGTCGGATAGCCGGCCGCGTCGAACGCGGCGCAGGCGGCGTCGTAGAGCTCGCGGCCCTTGACTCCCGGACGGACGGCCGCAATCGAGTCGTCGAGCACGCGCCGGACGAGCTGGGCACGCTCCGCGATCGAATCGGCGTGCTCTGGCTCAGGCGCGCCGGCGAGGAAGGTCCGCGCCATGTCGGCCCAGCAGCCGCTCGCCTCGTCCCGCGGCCAGAGGTCGATCACGATCGGAAGGCCCGAGGGGAGCGGCCCGCTGCCCGGCTCGTGTCCCGATCCCTGCCAGACGGACGACACGATCACGTCCGGCGGGCACGGAGCCCTGTGCTCCGCGGCCGCGGCGCGAATGGCGGAGCGGACGTCTTCGGCGAGCAACGGCTTTCCGTCGAGCTGGAGCGTGCCGTCTGCTCCGGTCTCGGCTCGCGCGAGCAAGTCGCGGGCAGCGGTCATCGCCGCCTCGGCGGCCCGCGCGGCTACGCGGATCCCGTCGAGCTCGGCGGGCGTCTTCGCCCGGCGCCGGAGCTCGACCGCCGGCTCGTCGACCGTCACCGCGACGCCCGCGGCGCGCAGGTGGTCGGCGAGCGCGACCGGGAAGTCGCCCGGGACGATCGCCTCGTCGAGGCCGAGCTGCTTCACGGCGCGGAGCTCGACTTCACGCCCCGCCTCGGCCATCGTCATGCCGCTCTCGACCAAGTCTTTGTAGCCGAGGTCGAAGTAATCGAGGAGCTCGGCGTCCGGCAGCGCACGCCTGATGCGATCTTCCTCGAGCCCCGTCGTCAAGATGATCCGGCGCCCGTCGACCTCCGCGAACAGGAACGGGTCGCCGATCCCGACCGGAACCTCGTGGCGCATCGCCGCCGAGCAGTCCGTGTCGCCGAACAGGAGGAGCCCGCGCATGCGGGCGAGCGTACCCTCCGGGTATGGAAGCCGCGCGCCGTAGGAGTAGGTGGGCGGATCGGCTCACCGGAGCCCTCATCTGCGTCCTGGCGGTCGGGCTCGTCACGGCCGCGGTGTACGCGCTTCGGCCGATCGCGCCGGTCCTGAGCCTCGGCGTCCTTTACGTCATCGCCGTCGTCGCCGTGGCCGTCCTGCGCGGGCTCGCGTACGCCGTGCCCGTCTCGATCGCCTCGATGCTCGTGTTCAACTTCCTCTTCCTGCCGCCGATCCACACGTTCGCGCTCGAGGAATCAGAGAACTGGATCGCGCTCGGCGTCTACATCGCCACCGCTGTCGTCGTGAGCGAGCTGGCGACGCGATCTCGGCGGCTGGCGCAACAGGCGGTCGAGGCGGAGACGCTCCGCCAGAGCGACGCTGCGAAGACGGCGATTCTCCGCGCGGTCAGCCACGACCTGCGCTCGCCGCTGACGGCAATCCGCGCGGCGAGCGAGGGCCTCTCGACGCTCGAGCTCACCGATGCCGACCGGGACGAGCTCTTCGAGTCGATCCGGATCGAGGTCCGGCGACTCGAGCGCCTCGTCGACAACCTGCTCGACCTCTCGCGCCTCGAGGCCGGCCCGGCGCTTCGCCGGCCCGAGGCCTGGCCGGTCGATCTGCTCGTCGAGCGCGCGCTCGAGCAGCTCGGGGAGGAGGCAACGCGCGTCATTGTCGCCGTCGATGGTGATCCGGAGGTCGTCCGCGCCGACGCGGCGCAGATCGAGCGCGTGCTCGTCAACGTGCTCGAGAACGCGCTCAAGTTCTCGTCGCCGACCGACACCGTGGTCTTGGCGGCACGGAACGCGTCGAGTGTCTCGGCATGGGTAGCGCGACCGGCACCGGGCTCGGCCTGGCAATCGCTCGCGGCTTCGCCGAGGCGAACGGCGGCCGGCTCCGGGTCGAGCCGGTCGCGCCTGCCGGCGGCTCGGTGTTCGTGCTCGAGCTCCCGGTCTTCGAGGCGGCCCCTGTGCGACCGTGAGGGAGCGGATCCTCGTCGTCGACGACGAGCCTCAGATCCTGCGCGCGGTAAGGACGAGCCTGCAGGCGGCCGGCTACGAGGTCGACGTCGCCGAGACTGCCGCGGCCGCGCTCACGAGCGCCGCGTCCCGGCCGCCGGACGCGGTGATCCTGGATCTCGTGCTCCCGGACGGCAACGGCATCGACGTCTGTCGCGAGCTGCGCCGCTGGTCGGCGGCGCCGGTGCTCGTCCTCTCTGCCATCGGCGACGAGCAGGAGAAGGTGGCGGCGCTCGACGCGGGCGCAGGCGACTACGTGACGAAGCCGTTCGGGGTGGAGGAGCTGCTGGCGCGGGTCCGCGCAGCCCTCCGGAGGGTCGACGCTCCGGCCCAGCCCGTCGTCGACCTCGGCGGTCTCGTCGTCAACCTCGAGCGGCGCCTACGTCGTCGCGAAGGACAACCTCGGGACGCTGCCGAGCCTCGTCGGCGCGGCGGCCTTGCTCATCGATCGACGAGGCGGCCGCGGACGCACTGTGGTTCGTCCGCTCGACGAACGGCGGCGACTTCCGAGCGATCCACATCCCGCAGGAGCACACCGATCCGGGGATCAAGCCGCGCTGGTTCCACTTCTCAGACGAGGAGTCGCTGCTCCAGGTGGTGGACGGCGCGCTCGGGATCAACGAGGCGGTCCTGCAGGAGGTATGGCGGCTCCCCCGCGGCGAGGCCGACTTCGTCACGGTCGTGATCCCCGAGCTCTTTCGCCGGGCCTCGCTGCTCGACGCCGTCCGGCGGCCTCACGCACTCCTGCTCAAGCTCCGGCTCCTGACCGAGTCCGGTGTTGTGGTCGCCGACGTCCCGGTCGTCGAGGGTGCAGGAGCGGCGCCGCCGGAGCGCCCGGTTGTTCGCGTGCTCGTCTCGGAGCTCAATGCCGCGTCGATGCGGGCGCTCAACTACGCGAAGACACTGCAGGTGGAGGACACCCGCGCCGTGAACTTCGCCTTCAGCGCGTCCGAGGCTGCCGACCTCCGCCACGAGTGGCGGGTGCACGACCCGGCGTCCCGCTCGAGGTCGACGAGGCGCCCTACCGCGACATCGGCACGCCGCTCCTCCGGTATCTCCGCGAGATCACCGCCGACGAGCGGGCGGAGGTGATCGTCGTCATGCCGGAGCTCGTTTCCGAGGCGCGCGCCGGCTGCTCCACAACCAGCGGGCGCTCTACGTCAAGCGGCTGCTGCTGTTCGAGGAGCGCGTGATTCTTACCTCGGTGCCGTATCAGCTGATGCGCTAGCCGCGGAAGAAGTCGGCGAGCACGCCCGTTTCTACAAACGATGAGCCCGCCGCGTGAGGGTGGTTGTTCCTGCGGAGCCGTCCGTTACCGCCTCGGCTCCGACCCGCTGATCGTGCACTGCTGCCACTGTCTGAACTGCCAGCGGCAGACCGGCAGCGCCTTCGTGATCAATCTCCTGATCGAGGCCGACCGAGTGGAGCTGCTCGCCGGCGAGCCGGTTCCGGTCGACGTCGCCCGGGACGACGGCAGCACCCAGCGGATCTTTCGCTGCCCCGGTTGCGAGGTCGCTGTCTTCAGCGAGTACGGCTGGCCTGAGCTGAAGTTCGTGCGGGGCGGGACGCTGGACGAGCCCTCGGCGGTCCAGCCCGACGTCCACATCTTCACGCGGTCGAAGGTGCCGTGGGTCTCGCTGCCCGAGGACGTTCCGGCCTTCGAGGTCTACTACGACTCGCGCACCCTGTGGCCGGCCGCGAGCCTCGAGCGGCTCGACGCCATCCTCGCTCGGCGCAGCGCCGGCTAGCGCCCGACCCGGGAGAATGGCGCAGATGGGCAGCACGTCCGCCCCGATGCGGTTCTCCGGCCGCACGGCCTGGGCCCGCAACATCCAGACGCCGCTCCGCCAGTTCCTCCTGACCGAGACGGGCGGCGCTGTCGTCCTGCTTGCCGCCGCCGTCGCCGCGCTCGTGTGGGTGAACGTCGACGCCTCGTCGTACGAGTCGGTCTGGCAGACAGATCTGTCGATCCAGCTCGGAAGCCGGGGTGTCTCACTCGACCTGCGCGGGTGGGTGAACAGCGGCCTGATGACGCTTTTCTTCTTCGTCGTCGGGCTGGAGGCGCGGCGGGAGTTCGACCTCGGCGAGCTCCGGGAACGGCGGCGATTCGCTCTGCCGCTCGTCGCTTCGCTCGCCGGCATGGCCGTCGCGGTCACGATCTACCTCGCCTTCAACGCCGGTCGGTCGTCGGCAGCCGGCTGGGGCGTCGTGATGTCCACCGACACTGCGTTCGCGCTCGGCCTGCTCGCGCTCGTCGGTCCCCGTTTTCCCGATCGCCTGCGCGCCTTCATGCTGACGGTGGTCGTGGTGGACGACGTCGTCGCGCTGATCGTGATCGCGACGGTCTACACGGAGGCGCTCGACATCGTGCCGCTGCTCGTGGCGGCCGCTTTGTTCGCGGCCGTCGCCGCCGTACGGCGCTTCCCCGTTCGCCCGGGGGTGATCTGCGCGTTGCTCGGGGCGGCTGCCTGGCTCGCCCTGCTCGAGTCCGGCGTGGAACCGGTGGTGATCGGGCTCGCGCTCGGGTTGCTCGCGTATGCGTATCCCGCGCCCCGGCCGAGCCTCGAACGGGCGACCGAGCGCTTCCGGGAGTTTCGCGAGCAGCCGACGCCGGAGCTGGCGCGGCTGGCCCGCCTCGAGATCCGGACGGCGACCTCGTCGAACGAGCGTCTGCAGCACCTGTTCCACCCGTGGACGAGCTACGTGGTCGTGCCGCTTTTCGCCCTGGCGAACGCTGGCATCGAGATCGACGGCGGGTTCCTCGCCCAGGCGTTCACGTCGCCGATCACGCTCGGCGTCCTCGCCGGCTACGTCGTAGGGAAGCCGGTGGGAATTTTCGGCGGCTCCTGGCTCGTAACACGGGCGAGCGGCCGTCGGCTTCGACCTCCCGTCGGCTGGGCTGCGATCGCGGGCGGCGGCACCATCGCGGGCATCGGCTTCACCGTCGCGCTGCTCGTCGCGACGCTCGCCTTCGAGGGCCGGCAGCTGGAGGAGGCGAAGGTCGGCATCCTGAGCGCTGCCCTCGCCGCGGCGCTCCTCACGTGGCTCCTGTTCCGCGCCACCGCCTTGTTGCCGCGACGCACGCGGATCCGCGCACTCCTCGGGACCGCGGAGCCCTTGGTGGACCTCTATATCGACGTGGATCCCGAGCGCGATCACATCCGCGGCCCCGTCGCCGCGCCCGTGACCGTGGTCGAGTACGGCGACTTCGAATGCCCGTACTGCGGCATGGCCGAGCCGGTCGTGCGCGAGCTCCTGCGCGATTTTGCGGACGTCCGGTACGTCTGGCGCCACCTCCCGCTGAGCGACGTCCACGCTCATGCCCAGCTGGCGGCCGAGGCGTCGGAAGCGGCGGCGAACCAGGGCTCGTTCTGGGAGTTCCATGACCTCCTGTTCCGTCACCAGGACGCGCTGGAGGCCGACGACCTCGTCGGCTACGCGGACGAGCTCGGTCTCGACGCGGAGCGGTTCGCCGACGAGCTCCGCGAGCACGCCGGTGCGGCTCGAGTCGCCGAGGACGTCGACAGCGCCGACCTCAGCGGCGTCTCCGGCACGCCGACGTTCTTCATCAACGGCCGCCGGCACCAGGGCGCCTACGACATGGCGACGCTGTCGGCGGCAGTGCGCGTCCAGGCCTACGCCGCCGTCCCCAGCGAGTGACGAAAGGCCCCGGGCGGGGCCCTTTCGGACTAGGTCATCACCGGTTGGAGGTATCGACGTCGGGGTCGAGCTCGTCCGCACGACGCGCCTGCTCGCGGGCCTCGGCACGCTCCCGCTCGGCCTTTTCGGCTTCCTCCTCGGCCATGGCGGCCCGCGTCTCGGCGCGGTGTGCCTGAACCTCGGCAGCCGAGCGAAGCCCCTGCGCTTCCTCGCGCTGGCTCTCGACGCGACGCGTCTGCCCTCGTCTCCACGCGAAGACGGCGATTGCGAGGACGACGAGTGCGGCGATGACGATCAGGATGATCAGCCATGTGTCCATGTGGCTCTCCTACCTGAACGCAGCCGGAGGTAAACGGCGCGTCGCCGCTACTCGTACTGGAGCGCCTCCAGGACGTTGAGGCGCGCGGCCCGGCGGGCCGGGAAGATCGCGGCAAGCAGCCCGACGACGATCGCTGCGATCGCGAACACCACCAGCTGACCGACGGGCAGCGTGAAGTCGATGAAGTCCACCCTCGCCACGAGCAGCGCGCCGAGCGCGATTCCGAGCGCGATCCCGAGGACGCCGCCGATCGAGGCTGTGATCACGCTCTCGTGCCGGATCATCCGGCGGACCTGGCGTCTGGTCATGCCGACGGCGCGGAGCATCCCGATCTCGCGTGTCCGCTCGAACACCGTCAGCACGAGCGTATTCACGATCCCGAACAGGCTCACCACGACAGAGAGCGCGAGCAGCACGTAGAGGACGTTCAGCACCGAGCTCAGGCCGGAGATCTGGTTGTCGACGAACTGCTGCCGCGTCTGCACCTTCGCGTTCGGGAACGCCCGGAGCCGACGGTCGAGGGCGGCCTGGTTCGCGTCGGTCGTGCCGCCCTTCATGATCACGAACGAGTAGAGGTTCCGCGGCTGGGAGTTGTATCGATCCCACGTCTGTGCGGAGATCGTCACCGGTCCGAACGGCGACCCGCCCGTCGGCGGCTTGAAGATTCCCATCACGCGGAAGGGCGCCGTCCTGCCGCTCGCAAACGTCTCCTTCATGGTCGAGCCGACGCTCAGGTGGTGGTCCTTCGCGAAGCCCTCGGTGACGAAGGCGCCGTTCGCCCCGAGCCGGGCGAGCACCGCGTCCGACCCCTCCTTCCAGTCGATCGAGAAGATGCGGCTGGTCGGCGGGTCGACGGCCGTGGCGTTGAAGACGCTTCCGAACGCCCGGGCCTGTCCGGCCCTGACGCTGCCGACCGCATCGACTCCCGGCGCCTTCGCGGTGGCCTCCGCGATGCTTACCGGGATCGGGGAGAAGTTGTTCTGCGCCGTCACCGCATAGTCGGCGCTCTTCCAGAGGTCGTCGACGGCGCCCCTGAAGGTCGAGACGATGCCGGCCGCCAGGACCGAAACGAGCGTGACGAGTGCAAGGCCGATCATCAGCGCGGACGCTGTGGACGCCGTTCGCTGTGTGTTCCGTTGGGAGTTGCCGCGGGCCAGCCTCCCGGCCGTGCCTCCGAACCTGGCCGACGGCCAGCCGAGCCAGGTGGCGAGCGGCCGCACGAGCCGCTCGGCGAGCAGCGCGACGCCGAGGAAGATCATCAGCGCGCCGACGCCCATCCAGATGAGCAGGGCGGTCGTGCTGAGCCCCGGTCCGAAGAGCCCCCACGTCAGTGCGCCGAAGCCGAGCAGGGTCAACAGGATCGACGCCGGAACGCGCAGGAACGCGTAGCGCGAGGGCGGAAGGCTCGCGCCCTCGCGGACGGCGGCGATCGGCGGAACCCTCGTGGCGCGGAACGCGGGACGCAGGCTCGCGACGAGCGTGACGAGGATGCCCGCAGCGAGCGCGATCGCCACCGCCGAGCTCGTCAGGATCAGGCCGCTGTTCGGCAGGGTGAAGCCGACGAGGTCGAAGAGCCAGAACAGGGCCTTGGCGAGGCCCACTCCCGCGGCCAGCCCGACGAGCGAGGCGAGCACCCCGACGACGAGGGACTCGAGCAGGATCGAGGTCAGGATCTGGCGGCGGGACGCGCCGATCGTCCGGGCGGTCGCGAATTCGCGCGTCCGCTGGGCGATCGTGATCGAGAGCGAGTTCGCGATCACGAAGGCCCCGACGAAGAGCGCGATGCCTCCGAAGGCGAGCAGGAAGCCGCGTAGGAAGGTGATGAAGGCGTTCGTCTCGGCGGCGTCGTCGTGTGCCTGCTGGGTCGCGGTCTTGACCTGCGCCGTCGCTGGTACGTTCGCGCGGAGCTGCCGCACAAGCTGGGCGTCCGAGACCCCGGGCTTCGCGGCCACCGCGATCTCGTCGAGGCGGCCCGGCTTTCGGAACAGCCTCTGCGCGGTCGGCAGGTCGAAGCCCGCGAGGGTTGCGCCGCCGATCGTGGCGACCGACCCGAAGTTCACGAAGCCCGAGATCCGGAGTCGCTCGGCCGCGCCCTCGGCCTGGACGCCGATCGGCTGACCGAGCTTCAGTCCTTTCTTGTCCGCCGTGGACTTGTCCACGACGACCTGGCCGGATGTGGGCCAGGAGCCCTCGACGAGCGTGAGCGGATTGAAGCGCGAGTCGCCGTTCGCGATGCTGAACCCGAGGTTGGGCGCGCCGCCGAAGACGATTGCCTTGCCGTTGCGCCCGATCAGCTGAGCCTCGCCGTCGACGCTGCCCTCGGCGGCCGCGACATCCGCGAGGCTCCGCACCTTGGGCAGGAGCGCCTCGCTGAGCGTCGGCGCCGTTGACCCGGCGCCCTGCGAGACGTCGAAGGCCGTTCTCCCGCTGATCACGGCATTCGAACCCTGGCGGACGTCCGTGAAGATCGACGTGAACGCCTTGTCGATCGAGTCGGTCAGCATGAAGGTGCCGGCGACCATCGCCACCCCGAGCACGATCGCGAGCGCGGAAAGCACTGTCCGGAGCTTGCGCCCGAGCAGCCCCTTGAGCGCGAAGCGGACCATCCCCCGATGGTAGAGACGAGGCTGCAGGCGGCGGACGATCAAAATGACGTCAGTGGCCGCCGACCGCCCGAAAACCAGGATCAGCCAGGCGTTCGCCGACCGCGTGGAGGTGCGCGGACGGGACCTCACCGGCGACCTGATGGGACGGCTCAGCTTCAGCGAGTATTTCCACCTGCTCCTCACCGGCGAGGAGCCGACCGAGGAGCAGCGGTACTTCCTCGACCTGCTGCTCGTCTCGATCGCGGAGCACGGGATGATGCCGACGAACGTCGCGGCCCGGATGACGCTCGCCGCCGACCCGGACTCGCTGCAGGGCGCGGTCGCCGCCGGGATCCTGGGCGCTGGGCCCGTGATCCTCGGAACCTCGGAGGAGTGCGCGCGGCTCCTGCAGGAAGCCAGGGACCGGGACCCCGTCGAGGTGATCCGCGAGCTCCACGCCGCGGGGCGACGAGTGCCGGGCTTCGGCCACCCGGTGCACAAGCCGCGGGACCCGAGGGCCGATCGGATCCTGGAGCTCGCGGACGAGCGAGGCGTGAGCGGCGCGTACGTCGCCCTCGCCCGCCGGCTGCACGAGGCCGTCGGCGAGGTGTGGGGAGCGCAGCTGACGATGAACGTGTCGATGCCGATCGCCGCCGTGATGCTCGACCTCGACTTCCCACCGACGGCAGTGAAGGCGGTGCCGATCCTCGCCCGCACCGCCGGTTTGCTCGCGCACCTGGCGGAGGAGCAGGAGCGTCCGCTGGGCTTCCCGATGGCGCGCGCGGCGGAGGAGGCGATCGAGTACGAGCGGTGACGCGGAGCGCTACCGGGAGCAGCTCGCCTACCTGCTCGAGCGCTCGCCGTTCTACCGGGAGAAGCTCGCCAGCGACGTCAGCCGCGAGCTGGCCGACATCGCCGACCTGCCACTGACGGACAAAGCGGAGCTCCGGCAGACCCTCACGCCCGAGAACCCGTTCGGGGCTCACCTCTGCGTCGAGCCGTCTGAGATCGTCCGGATCTACTCGACGAGCGGCACCACCGGAACGCCGAGCTACATCCCGCTGACCGCCGGCGACCTCGACAACTGGATCAGGGGATCGGCGCGCAGCTATGCCGCGTCGGGAATCGCCGCCGGCGAGAAAATCGTCTCGACCTACAACGCCGGGCCGTTCGTCGCCGGCGCTGCGCTCGCCGCCTTCGACCGGATCGGGCTGACGCACATCCCATTCGGCACCCGGAACACCGCGCGGCTGCTCCGCGCCGTCGAGCTACTTCGGCCGGAGAATCTCGTCCTCACGCCCTCGTACGCCGCCCATCTGGCGGAGAGCCACGACCTGCGCGGCTCGAGCGTGCGGCGGGTGCTCGTGGCCGGCGAGCCGGGGGGCGGGGAGCCGGCCTTCCGCGCGCAACTGGAGGACGGCTGGCGGGCGAAGGTGACGGAGGCGATGGGGATCGGCGACATCGGCGTTTCATTGTGGGGCGAGTGCGAGGAGCAGGACGGAATGCACCTCGGCGCCCACGGCTTCGTCCATCCGGAGCTGATCGAGCCGGAGAGCGGCCGCGCGATCCCAATCGAGGACGGCGCGAGCGGGGAGCTCGTTCTCACCCACTTGCAGCACCGTGCGGCGCCCCTGCTCCGGTTCCGCACGCGGGACCATGTCATGGTGAAGACGAGCCCATGCCCCTGCGGCCGGACGGGGCCGCGCATCCGCTGCGTCGGAAGGACGGACGACATGCTGATCGTCCGCGGAGTCAACGTCTTCCCCTCGGCGATTCGCGAGGTGGTGAGCGGCTTCGCCCCCGACGTCAGCGGTCACGTCCGGGTCCGGCCCGGAGCGCCGGGCGTCAAGCAGGAGCCCCCGCTGCCCGTCAGCGTCGAGCTCGGCCGCGACGTCCGAGGCGACGACGGGCTGGCGGAGGCAATTCGAGCGCGGCTGCGCGAGGTGCTGATCGTCCAGACGAGCATCGACCTCGTCCCGTGGGGGAGCCTTCAGCGCAGCGAGTACAAGTCGACGCTCGTGGAGCGTTGATGCTGTTCACGACGGTCGTCGGCAGCTATCCGCAGCCGGAGTGGCTGATCGACCGCGAGCGCCTCGGCGACCGGCTGCCACCGCGGGTGCGGGCGAAGGAGCTCTGGCGAGTACCGGAGCCCTACCTCGAGGAGGCGCAGGACGACGCCACCCGGATCGCGGTCCAGGAGATGGAGCAGGTGGGCGTCGACGTGATCACGGACGGCGAGATGCGCCGCGAGAGCTACTCGAACCGCTTCGCGACGGCGCTCGACGGCGTCGACCTCGAGCATCCCGGCACGGCGCTCGACCGGACGGGACACCCGAACCCGGTGCCGCGCGTCGTGGGGCCGGTGCGGCGGGCTCGGCCCGTTGAGATCCGCGACGTCGAGTTCCTCCGTGCCGCCACGGAGCGCCGGATCAAGATCACGGTGCCGGGGCCGTTCACGATGACCCAGCAGG
>DATLQK010000036.1:0-2200 GCA_035535195.1 Gaiellaceae bacterium
GGCGGTCGAGCTCGTCCGGCTGCTTCGGGATGCCGGCTACGAGCCGGACCGGATCCAGCAGCGGCTCGCGACCGGCGACCAGCTCCTCGCGCGCTCGCCGGAGTTGCCGTCGTACCTGCGACGGCTCGGCGACGAGGACGAGCTGGCCGTGCTTCTCCGACTCTTTCTGCTCGGCGTTCCCGTCACACACCTGCGCCTCGATGAGCTCGTGGGCGCGCAGCTGCAGGCGCGCCTCGCGCGAGCCGGGCTTCTCGTCCACGACGCCGAGGTCGTGCACGGGGCGGCGCGCCTCGTCCCTCACGACGAGCTGCTGATCGCGTCCGATCATGCGGGCGCGGCGGAAGCGCACGCCGACCATGTGCCGGGCGTGCACCGCCCGTCCGTCGCTCTCGCTCACCTGACCGTTCGCGGCGAGGGTGAGCGTGCCCTCGACCTCTGCACCGGTAACGGGATCCAGGCGATCCTGCTCGCCGCGCACGCCGAGCGCGTGGTCGCGACGGACGTGAACGAGAGGGCGCTCGCCTACGCGGCGTTCAACGCAGCGCTCAACGGCGTCGACAACCTCGAGACGCGATCCGGCAGCTTCTTCGAGCCGGTCGAGGGCGAGCAGTTCGACCTCGTCGTCGCCAACCCGCCGTACGTCGTCTCGCCCGAGAGCGCGTATCTGTTCCGGGACAGCGGCATGCGCGGCGACGCCGTCTCGGAACACGTCGTGCGGGCCACACCGCCCGCGCTCGCGCCGGGCGGGTTCGCCTGCCTCCTGATCGCGTGGGCACTCGATCCGGACGACCCTGCCGAGCGTCCGCGGAGCTGGCTGGAAGGCTCGGGGTGCGACGCGTTCCTGCTCCACACCTCGACGGACGACCCGATCGAGACCGCGACGGTGTGGAATCGCGATCTCCTCGACCGGCCCGAGGCCTACGCCGAGGCGCTCGATCGTTGGCTCGCGTACTACCGGGAGCTCGAAATCGAGCAGCTCGGCTATGCGTGCCTCATCCTTCGCAAGCGGAGCGACGGCCGGGAAGGCTGGCTGGAGGCGCAGCAGCTTCCCCGGGCGGCGCTTCGCCCAGCGGGGCGACACGTGAGGAAGCTCTTCGAGACGCGCGACCGGATGTCCGAGATCGACTCGGACAGCGTCCTCCTCGACCGGCGACTACGCGTCGTCGACGACGCCGTCGTCACCCAGGACACGCGCTTCGCGGGAGGCCGCTGGCATGCGGAGAACCTGACCCTCCGGCTCGAGAACGGGTTGCCCTTCTCCGCAGAGCTCGATCCACCCACGGCGCGACTGATCCGGGGGCTCGACGGCTCGAGGACGCTGCGCGAGGCGCTGGCGGCGGCCGTAGACAGCGACGCCGAGCAGGAGACAGGTCTTGCCCTTGCTCGCCGGATGCTCGAGATCGGCTTCCTCGAGCTAGGCGAGTGAGCGCTGATCCTTCCAGACTCGCGGAAACTCCCACTAGCCAGCGGCCCGAAGCCGATCCACCCCTCGCGCCGCGCGTCCTCAGTACGCGCGCGCGTGGACGAATGCTCCCTTTAGGACGACGGCCGCACTGACTCGGTACAGCGGTTGCCTCTCAGGCCACGACGACTGCGATCTCGCGCTCGATTGCGCGCTGGAGTGCTTCCGGCTTGAACCCGAATGGCCCTTCGTCGCCCTGAAAGGCGATCGTCCCCCTGCGCCGGATCAGGTAGAGCCGATCGGGCCAGCCACCGTACGCTGAGGCGACGGCATTGTCGACGCCGTCGACAACCATCTCCATCCGCAGCCGAAGGCTGACCGCGCACGTCGATGCGACTGCCCGGCGCTCCTCGTCGGTCCTCGGCTCATGAACGACCAACCCCGATCGGCGATTTTCCGGGATGATCCAGCCGTCCTCCGGGTGCGCCTCGCGGATGTAGACGACCACAAAATGGACGCGGTCGCGGTACCGCTCAGCCAGCTCCTCCAGCGCCCCAACCTGGGCGCGGAAAGGCGGTCAGGTGTACGAACCGAAGATCAACGCCACAGGCCGCTCCGCCAGGAGGGAGCCGAGGCGTAGCGTGCCATCACCGTCCAGGCAGGGCAACTCGAAGTCGGGGGCGCGGTCGCCCTCGGCAACCTTTGGCGTCATAAGGTCACGGTAGTCCGGGCTCGCGACCACGTCCTGCAGTGTCAACGGCGAGTCCTTCGGCGCGTTGCTCCGGCCATGCCGGAGCA
>DATLQK010000037.1:0-36890 GCA_035535195.1 Gaiellaceae bacterium
ACCCCTGGCCGCGAGCGCGAACGCGCGCGTGGCGCCGCAGAACGGGCACGGCAGGCCCGTCGCCGCCCGGAACGGGCAGGGAGGCAGCAGCCCGCCGCCGTCGGGTTCCATGAGCGCGCCCGCGGCGAACGGCAGGCAGCCGCCGGCCACCAGCAGCGCGCCGAGACGGCGGTGCTCAGATCCCATCCGGATAGCGTGCCCGAAGCCCGTCGATCCAGGCGGCGAGCCGCTCCGCGAGCGCCGGGTCGGCGATCTCGAGCACGTTCTCGGCGTTCATCTCGCCCGAGCGCGAGAGGTTGAAGCTGCCCACGAAGACGGTGTCGTCTGCGACCGTTACCTTCGCGTGCATGAAGTCGTGAAGCGTGCCGACGCCCCACGGCGTCGACCGCTTCCCGGCAAACGGCGCCGCCATCACGCGCTCGAGCAGCGGGAGCTTCCACGCGATGTTGCCGTTCTGGCGCCACTGCACGATCACGCCCTGGACCTGCGGCTGGTCGACGACGCCCGCGACGTCCACGGTTCCCTCGGAGATCACCTGGGCGAGGCTCGAGAGGATCGGCGCCGCGGTGATCACCGGGGAGGCGATCCGGACGCGCCGCTTGGCCCGGCCGATCGCGACGCCGATGCGGGACGAGAGCTCCTCGCCGAAGCCCGGTGTGAACCAGGAGCGCACGGCGAGGCCGCCGACGTCGACGGGGTCGGGCTCGACGAAGCCGGTGCGCTCCACGTCGCCCGTCTCCCAGAGCTCGTCGAAGTTACGGGCGAACCGTGTCGCGACCTGCTCCGACTCGACGACCGTCACCACGTTCTCCTGGCGCGACCAGGATTCGTCGGTCCAGTTCGTCGAGCCCGTCCAGACCGTGTTTCCGTCCCGGACGGCGAACTTGTGGTGCATCAGGTCGGGGACGCCGGCGATCGCTCGCGCCGGCACCCCGAGGGACTCGATCAGCACCGCATCCGGCTCCGGCGGCGGCGGGACCGGGATCGGGTTTCGATGGTCGACGTTGTAGAGGAAGCGGACGGCGACGCCGCGGCCAGCCGCCCGGCGGATCGCTCCGCCGACGACGGCGGCCGTGTCGGGAGCGAGGTGGAAGTCGTACTGCGCGACATCGAGCGACTGCTCGGCGCCGGCGACGAAGTCGGCGACCCGCTGAGCGACGTCGAGCGCTTGCTGGCCGCCGTCGGTGAGGGTCTCGATCTCGAGCATCCGGGCATCTTCGTGGAAGACGCGAGGCGGAGTAGGCTTCGACCGGCCGCCAGTGCTCGACCACGTCGTCATCGCCGTCTCGGACTGGGAGCGCTCGAACGCCTTCTACCGGGACGTCCTCGGCGCCGAGCTGGTCACGCGCGACCCCGGCTTCGCCTACCGCTTCGGCGACCAGCAGCTGAACGTCCACGGCCCGGGCGTGGAGCCATATCCGGTCGCGGCCGGCCCCATCCAGCCGGGGAACAGCGACCTGTGCTTCGTCTGGGACGGCGCGATCGAGCAGGCGGTACTTCCGCGACCCGGACGGCAGCCTCCTCGAGTTCATCTCCTACGAAGGCCGATAGGATCGTCTTGCTCATGGGCACGATGGTGATGGTCCGTGTCCGAGCGACGCGCGCGACGTGCGCGTCGGCCGAGCCGCGCGCATAGCCAGCACTTCCTTCGCTCGCAGTCCCTCGCCGCGGAGCTCGTTCGCGACGCCGGCATCAGGCCCGGCGACCTCGTCGTCGACCTTGGCGCCGGAAGCGGCCGTCTGACCGGTGAGCTTGCGGCCGTCGCCAGGCGAGTCCTCGCCGTCGAGCTCGATCCGCGGTGGGTGAAGCACCTCCGCGGGCGCTGGCCGAATGTCGACGTCGTCGAGGCCGACGCGGCCGTTGTGCGGCTTCCGCGTCGGGAGTTCCGGATCGTCGCGAACCTGCCCTTTGACGGTACGAACGCGATCCTGCGGCATCTGCTCGACGATCCGGCCGTGCCGCTCCTGCGGGCGGATCTCGTCGTCCAGTGGGGCGTGGCGGTGAAGCGGGCGCTTCCACGGCCGAGCACGGTCAACGGGATCGTCTGGGGAGCCTGGCATGAGTTTGCCGTCGAGCGTCGCCTGCCGCCGACAGCGTTCCAGCCGCCGCCGTCGGTGGATGCCGCCGTCCTGGTCGTACGGAGGCGCGAGCGGTTCCTCGTTCCCGCTACGTGCGCCGCGCCGCACCGCAGGTTCGTCGCGTCTGGCTTCCGGCACGGCCTTCGCTGGGTCGCCTCGGCACGAGCGGCCGGCCGGTTGGGTTTCGCGGGTCGGCAGCCGAGGGAGCTGGACGCCCACGAGTGGGCGAGACTGTTCCTGGAGTGCGGGTGAACGACCTCGTCGAGACCCTGGCGGCGGCTCGCATCGGCGAGACGTACAACCAGTACGCCGACTCCGAGCTTCGCTGCAACCGGCTCGCCGCCTACCTCCATCGACGGGCGGGCGCTCGGTACCTGCTGGTGGGCGAGGCAGCCGGCTACCGCGGCGCGCGCCTGAGCGGCCTCCCGTTCACCTCGGGGCGACAGGTCTCCGGGACAGGGCAGGCGGAGGCGACGGCGACGATCGTCCAACGGACGCTCGAGGAGCTCGGCCTGACCGAGGACGTGCTCCTCTGGAACATCGTCCCGACACATCCGCACCGTCCGGGCGAGCCGGGATCGAACCGGAGGCCGACGAGTGACGAAGTAGGAGTGTCGATGCCTTTTCTCGACGCGCTCCGGACCGGGCGCCAACCGATTGCCGTCGGCCGCCTCGCGCACTCCGTCCTCGGCGGCCGGTACGTTCGCCACCCCTCGCACGGCGGTTCCACCGACTTCCGTACGGGGCTGTTGCTATCCCTTAGGCGATGAACCGGTTGTTGATCGTGGTTGTCGCCCTCGTTCTCGCCGGTGGCCTCTTCGTCTTCTTCCGCTCTCGAGACGACTCGAACGCGTCGACGACGACCACGACGGCCCCGACCACCACCGCGAACACGACGACGGGCATCATCCCGCAGCCACCCCAGCCGCCGCCTGCGCCGCAGCCCCAGCAGATCCGCATCGTGGTCCGGGGCGGGAAACCGGTCGGCGGGGTGAAGGACGTCACGGTGCCGAAGAACGCCGGAGCGGTGATCGTCATCACCTCGGATGTCGCCGACGAGCTCCACCTGCACGGCTACAACCTCAAGCGCGACCTCGCTCCGGGGAAGACGGCGCGCCTGCCGTTCCGCGCGACGATCGAAGGGACCGTCGAGGCCGAGCTGGAGAGCCGCGGCCTGCCGCTGGTGCGGATCACGACGCAGTGAGCATCACGATCCCGCTCGCCCATGGGATCGGCGGGGTTCGCGATCCGATCATCCCGCTCTGGCTCTTCTACTACGCGGCGTCGCTGACGCTGATCCTGAGCTTCGTCGCACTCGGCATCCTGTGGCGGAAGCCGCTGCTCGAGGGCCGCGATCGGGGGCGCCCTCTCTCCGAGGGCTGGCAGCGGCTGATCCTCTGGACCGGCTGGCGGATCCTCTTCGGGGCGTTCTCGTTCGGGCTGCTCGTGCTGGTCTGGCTCTCGGCGCTCTTCGGTGTGCCGGACGCCGGCGCCAACCTCGCACCGACCTTTGTCTGGGTGATCTTCTGGGTCGGCCTCGTCCCGGTCGTGGTGATCTTCGGCAACCTCTGGGCGCTGCTGAGCCCCTGGCGGGCGGCCGCGGACGCCGTGGCCTGGGTCTGGGCGAAGCTGGGTCGCGACTGGCAGCCCGCGGCGGTCTACCCGGAGCGGCTCGGGCGCTGGCCGGGAGCTCTGCTCCTGCTCGCCTTCGCCGCGCTCGAGCTTGCCTACCCGCGCTCGGCGGAGCCGCGAACGCTGGCGCTCGCGATCGTGATCTACAGCTGGATCACGTGGGCCGGGATGCTGCTGTTCGGCCGCCGGACCTGGCTGGAGAACGGCGAGGCCTTCAACGTCTACTTCGGGCTGCTCGCGCTGATGTCACCGTTCGCGGTGCGCGAGAACGACGAGGGACGCCGCGTGGTCGTCGTGCGGCCTCCGATCGCGGGCCTCGCAGCGCCGCAGACCGCCCCGGGAACGGTCGCGTTCGTGTCGGTGATGCTCGGCTCGGTCGCCTTCGACGGCTTCAGCCGTACGCGCTGGTGGCAGGACCGGCTCTACAACCTCGAGGCGAAGTACATCGTCGACTCCCCGAACAAGGCCGACCTGGTCGCGACTGCCTTCAACATCCTCGGCCTCGTCGTCGCGGTCCTCGTGATCGCCGGCCTGTTCCTGCTCGCCGTGCAGGCCGCCCGCCTCGTGGCGGGGACGAAGCAGGGCATGGAGCAGGTGTTCGTGACGAGCCTCGTCCCGATCGCGCTCGCCTATGCGATCGCGCACTACTTCACGCTGCTCGTGAACCAGGGCCAATACGCGATCCCGCTCTTCTCCGACCCCTTCGGCAAGGGGTGGGACCTGATCGGCACCGCCGACTTCACCCCGAAGCTCTTCAACTCGGCGAACGCGATCTGGTACGTCCAGGTCGGCGTCCTCGTCGGTGGGCACGTGATCGGGCTGATGCTGGCCCACGACCGTGCGGTGGCGCTCTGGGGCTCCGCCCGGACCGCGATCCGCACGCAGTACACGATGCTCGCGCTGATGGTGCTCTACACCTGCACGGGACTGTGGCTGCTCTCCTCGAAGTGACCGTCCTCGCGCACGGCGGGACGGCCGGGGCGATCGTCGAGGCGTCCTTCGCGCTCCTGATCGTCGCGCTGGCGCTCGCAGTGTGGGTGGGAAGCAGGCGGGACGACGAGGAGCAGGACCGGGGTTAACCCGCTTCGTTGCTATCATCCGCCGCCGGCGGGCCGCGTGTCCGCCACTTCTTCGCAATGGCAAAGACCTGGAACGCAAAGCCAGGCGAGGTCGAGCGCCGCTGGTACCTCGTCGACGCGGACGGCAAAACACTGGGCCGTCTGGCGACGCGCATCGCCGACACGCTCCGCGGTAAGGACAAGCCGCAGTACACGCCTCACGTCGACACCGGCGACTTCGTCGTCGTCGTCAACGCCGAGAAGATCGCGGTGACGGGCAACAAGCTCGACGACAAGCGCTACTACCGTCATTCGGGCTACCCCGGCGGGATCCGTAGCCGCACTCTCCGCGAGGAGCTCGAGCGCCGGCCGGCCGAGGTGATCCGGAAAGCGGTCAAGGGGATGCTCCCTCGCAACAAGCTCGCCCGCGCGCAGCTGACGAAGCTCAAGGTCTATGCGGGGCCTGAGCATCCGCACGAGGCGCAGTCGCCCGAGCCGCTCAAGCTGGAGGAGAAGGCCTGATGGCCACGATCGCGCAGTACCAGGGCACCGGCAAGCGCAAGACCTCGATCGCGCGCGTGATCCTGCGCCCCGGCGACGGGAAGACCTGGATCAACGGACGGACGATCGAGGACTACTTCCCGCGTTCGACCCACCGGACGACCGTGATGGCGCCGCTGCGGGTCGCCGGCGCCGAGGGCACCTACGACCTGCGCGTACGGGTCGAGGGCGGCGGTCCGACCGGCCAGGCCGGCGCGATCCGGCACGGCATCGCCCGTGCGCTCGTCGAGGCCGATCCGGAGCTGCGACCGGTGCTCAAGCGCGAGGGCTTCCTCACGCGCGACGCTCGTAAGGTCGAGCGCAAGAAGGCAGGCCTCCACAAGGCCCGCAAGGCGCCGCAGTTCTCCAAGCGCTGAGCGAGTCGTACTCCGTCATCCGTCTGCCCGACGTCGAGGCGCTGCCGACGTTCGGCGAGCTCAAGTGGAAGCCGCTGCGCAGGCCGCTGGGCGTGTCCGCCTTCGGCATCAACGCCTACTGGGCGGAATCGGCCGGCGACGAGCTGATCGAGGCGCACGACGAGCTGGGAAGCGGCGCGGGGCGGCACGAGGAGCTCTACGTCGTCCTGGACGGAGCCGCCCGCTTCACGGTCGACGGGGAGGAGTTCGACGCTCCTCCCGGGACGGTCGTCTTCGTGCGGGATCCGGCGGTCCGCCGCGCCGCGGTCGCGACACAACCGGCGACGACGGCGCTTGCGATCGGCGGCAGCCCCGGTCGGCCGTACGAGGTCTCGCCCTGGGAGTGGGTCGCCGAGGCGATCCCGGCCTGGCGGGCCGGCAAGTACGACGCCGCTCGCGAGACGATCGAAGCGGGCCTGCGGGAGCATCCGGACAACCCCAGCCTGCTCTACGACCTGGCGTGCCTCGAGTCCCTCATTGGCGAGCGTGACGCCGCGGTCGAGCATTTGCGCCGGGCGATCGAGCTGAAGCCCGAGCTCGCCGACGATGCGCGCGCGGACGAGGACTTCGACTCCATCCGGAACCAGCCCGACTTTCCCGCTTAGGCTCCCGCGATGGCCAGGCGCTACTTCGGTACGGACGGTGTTCGCGGAGTCGTCGGCGACACGATGACGCCCGAGTTCGTCGAGCGCCTAGGGCGGGCGGCCGCGCTCTGGTCCGGCGGCGGGCGCGTCTTCGTCGGTCGTGACACCCGCGCGTCCGGCCCGGCGCTGGAGAAAGCGTTCGCCGAGGGTGTGGCGTCGGTCGGAGGGAACGCGGTGCTCGGCGGCGTGCTGCCGACGCCGGCGGTCGCGCTGCTCGCGCTCGACCTGGGCGCAGTGATCTCGGCCTCGCACAACCCGCCGGAGTACAACGGCGTCAAGTTCTTCGACCGCGACGGGCAGAAGCTGACCGACGCCTCGGAGGAGGAGATCGAGGCACTCCTCGACGAGCCTCCGCGTGGCGGTCTCGGCGTGGTCGACTACGTCGGCATCTCGGCGGTCAGCTACCTCGGCCACGTCCTCGAGCGGTTCGGCTCCGATCTGCGCGGGCTCCGCGTCGCCGTGGACTGCGGCAACGGCGCCTACTCGGAGATAGCGCCTGCGGCGTTCGAGCAGCTGGGCGCGAAGGTGCTTCCGCTCGCGACCGAGCCGGACGGGTCGAACATCAATGTCGGCTGTGGGGCAACCGATCTCTCGCTGCTGCAGCGCCACGCCGGCTCGTACGACCTCGGCGTGGCCTTCGACGGCGACGGCGACCGCATGCTGGCCGTGGACGCGGACGGGAACGGGGTCGACGGCGACCAGATCCTTGCGATCCTCGCGCTTCACCTGAAGGTCGACACGGTCGTCGTGACGGTGATGACGAACCTCGGGTTCCACCGGCTGATGGCCGAGCGTGGGATCCGCGTGATCACGACGGACGTGGGCGACCGCTACGTCCTCGAGGCGCTCCGCCGCGAGGGTGCCGTGCTCGGGGGCGAGCAGTCCGGCCACATCATCTATCTCGACGGCCACGTGACGGGAGACGGTCTGGCGGCGGCGCTCCTGCTCTGTCGCGCGCTCGAGGGTCGCTCACTGGCCGAGGCCGCTGCGGTCATGCCGCGGTTCGCACAGGTGAAGGACAACATCCCCGTCCGCGTCCGCTACCTGCCGTCGACGCTGCTCGAGGAGGTGGCGCGGCTGAACGGCGAGCTCGACGGAGAGGCGCGAATCCTCGTCCGGCCGAGCGGAACCGAGCCTCTCGTCAGGGTTCTCGCAGAGGCCCAGGACGAGCTGGAAGCGGGGCGCCTCTGTGGTACCATCTCGACCCTCGTACGCCGAGAGCTCGGTTAGGCGACCTTCAACGCCGGAGGATCGTCGAGGCCGGGCTTTCCATCGTTTTTCGACCGCAGGCCGACCGTCGAAGGAGCCCAGGGTGTGCGGAATCATCGGATACGTGGGGCCGAGAGCGGCCAAGCCGCTACTCCTCAACGGCCTCGAGCGACTGGAGTACCGCGGCTATGACTCGGCCGGCATCGCGCTCCTGGAGGACGACGGCCTCGACTACGTCCGGGCCGTCGGAAACCTCCAGTTCCTGAAGAACGCGGCCTCGACGAACGGCTCCGCCTCCAAAACCGGCCTCGGCCACACGCGCTGGGCCACGCACGGCGCCGTCACCGAGGGGAACGCGCATCCACTCACGGGGTGCGACGACGACCGTCTGGCGATCGTCCTGAACGGGATCATCGAGAACTACCGCGAGCTGCGCGCGCGGCTGATGGAGGAGGGGCACGCCTTCAGCTCCGAGACGGACGCGGAGACCGTCGTCCATCTGCTCGAGAGCGCCTACGAGGGCGATCTCGCCAAGGCGGTCGAGAAGATCGTCCCGGCGCTCGAAGGGCACTTCACCTTCGTCGTGATCCACCGCGATCATCCCGACCAGCTGGTGGGCGTCCGGAACCAGACGCCCCTCGTCGTCGGCCTCGGCAAGGGCGAGAACTTCCTCGCCTCGAACGCCGCGGCGTTCCTCGCCGAGACGCGGCAGGTGCTCTTCCCCGACGACGGCGACATCGTCTCGATCACCCCCGACAGCGTCAGCTTCAGCCGCGCGGACGGAAAGCCCGTGCGCCACGAGCCGCTCGAGCTCGACTGGGACGACGAGAGTGCGGAGAAGGGCGGCTACGAGACCTTCATGCTCAAGGAGATCTACGAGCAGCCTGAAGCGATCGCCGAGACGATCGGCGACCGCACCCGCCACGGCACGCTCGTGCTCGAGGGCCTCGGGATGGACGACCAGGCGCTGCGCGACCTGCGGCGCATCGTCATCCTGGCCTGCGGGACCGCATACCACGCCGGGGTCGTCGGCCGGTACGTGCTGGAGGAGTGGGGGCGGATCCCGGTGGAGCCGGACATCGCCTCGGAGTGGATCTACCGGAACCCCGTGATCGACGAGAACACGCTCGTGATCGGGATCTCGCAGTCGGGCGAGACCCGCGACACCGTCGGCGCGATGCGCCTCGCGCGCGAGAAGGGCGCCCATACCGTCGCGATCACGAACATGATGGGCTCCCACATCACGCGAGAGGTCGACTCTTCCCTCTACACGAGGTGCGGGCTCGAGGTGGGTGTCGCGGCCTCGAAGACGTTCACCGCGCAGGTCGCGCTTCTCTACTTAATCGGCCTCAAGCTCGCGGAGATCCGCCAGACGCTGCCGCCGGCGGAGATCTCCTACATCGTCGACCAGGTCTACACCCTGCCCCGCAAGATCGCCGCCTTCCTCGACGGCGACCACCCGATCGACGAGATCGCCCAGCGCTTCTACGAGCATTCGTTCTTCCTCTACCTCGGCCGCCACATCGGGCTCCCTGTCGCGCTCGAAGGCGCGTTGAAGCTGAAGGAGATCTCGTACATCCCGACCGAGGCGTACTCGGCCGGCGAGATGAAGCACGGCCCGATCGCGCTGCTCGACCAGGACACGCCCGTCGTCGTCGTGGCGACGAACCTCCACGTCTACGACAAGATCGTCTCGAACATCCACGAGACTAGAGCGCGAGGCGCGCACGTGATCGCGATCGCGACCGACGGGAACGAGGACATCCAGCACCACGCCGACGACGTGATCTACGTGCCGCGCACGCCGGCGTTCCTGCAGGCTGCGCTCGCCGTGGTGCCGCTGCAGCTCCTCGCCTATCGGATTGCGCGTCTCCGCGGGCTGAACGTCGACCAGCCCCGGAATCTGGCGAAGACCGTCACCGTCGAGTAGCTCGGGTTTCGGCTGCGTCTCGGCCGGGTCGAATAACCCGTACGAGGGACGCCGCGCGCCCTGGCCTGCCCGAGAGTGTGGTCGATGTCTGCGGCGACATCTCGACAACTCCTGCTCGCGTGCTCGATCGCGTCGTTTCCGCTCGTCTTCGGCGCGTTCCTGCTCTACGAGCGGCCGGGCCTTGGCATCGCGCATTTCTTCTATCTCTCGATCGCCGTGACAGCGATGGCGACCGGACCCCGCATCGGCGCGGCCGCCGGCGTCGCCGCGACCGCGCTGTACGTCTCGGGCGTTGTCCTCAACTCGAGCATCCCCTCCACGGACGTGCTGACGGGGAGCACCATGATCCGGTGCGTCACCTTCGTCAGCATCGGCGCGCTGATCGGCCTGTTCGCACGGCGGAATCGCCTGATGCTGGAGCAGTTTCGGATCCTCGCCGAGCGCGACGTGCTGACCGGGCTCCCGAACACGCGTGCGTTCGAGGCGGCGATCACGACGCGGCTCGAGACCGGCCGCCCGTTCGCGCTCCTGCTCGCCGACATGGACGCGCTCAAGGAGCTGAACCAGGAGGCGGGCCCGTCGGCCGGGAACGAGGCGCTGCGCCAGGTCGCGGACCGGCTCGAGCGCTCCCTCGGCGACGAGGACCAGATCGCCCGGGTCGGAAGCGACGAGTTCGCCGTGCTCGCCTCAGTGCCGACGCTGGACGAGGCCTCCGAGCTGAGCGGCCGCCTCGAGTGGATCCTCGCCTCGCAGGGGACGAAGGCGACCTTCGGCTGGGCGGTGCACCCACAGGAGGGCGAGAACGCGCTCGCGCTCTACCGCGCGGCGAGCGAGCGGCTCTACGCGCGCAAGGTGATGCGTGGGTATCTCCGGCCGGGCGTCCGGGCCGCCGGGTCTCGCCGCGGCCTAGCGGTCTAGTCGTCGTCCGGTTTCCGACGGAGCTGCTTCGTGTCGCCTCGGCGGCGCTTCTGGGTGAGGCGACGCTCGCGTGAGGCGATCGTCGGCTTCGTCGGTCGCCGCCGGCGCTCGACCCTGAGTGCCTCGCGCAGCGTCTCCGTCAGCCGCTCGAGCGCGAGCTCGCGATTGCGTGCCCGGCTCCGCTCGTCCTGGGCGACGGCTCGCAGCACTGGGCCCGCCTTGCGGATCACGCGCGCCTTCTGGGCCTCGGAGAGCGCCTCCGACGCCTCCACCTCGAACACGGCCTCGGCGCGTGTCTCGGTCTTCTGGGCGTGCTGCCCGCCGGGGCCGCTCGACCGCGAGAAGCGCAGCTCGATCTCCGAAATCGGGATCGCCACCGTTCGAGTCACCTGAATAGACTCGCCGTCCATGGCGGCCATTCTGCTCGACATCGACGGCGTCCTTCACGTCTCCGGAGAGGCGATTCGCGGTGCCCCAGCGGCCGTGCGACAGCTGCGGGAGAACGGGCACCGGCTGCGCTTCGTGACGAACAACACCACGCAGTCGCGGACCCTCCTGGCGGGGAACCTGCGCGAGCTCGGCTTCGAGCTCGACGACGACGAGGTGCAGACGACGGCGCTCGCGGCGGCACGCGAGCTCGCCGGCAAGCGCGTGCTCGCGCTGACGATGGCGGCCGTGCTCGAGGACCTCGAGGGTGTGCAGCTCGTGGGCGAGGACGCTGAGGCCGTTCTCATCGGCGGCGCCGACGAGACCGAGGAGACGAACCGGGTCTTCTCCTACATGAACCTCGCGCGGGCGTTCCACGAGCTCGAGGGCGGCGCGGAGCTCTACTGCCTGCACCGGAACCGCTGGTGGCAGACCTCCCGCGGGCCGCTGCTCGACGCCGGTTGCTTCGTCGCCGGGCTCGAGTACGCCGCCGAGCTGGATGCGACGGTGGTGGGGAAGCCCAGCGCGGCCTACTTCGGCGCCGCGGTGGAGGCGCTGGACGCCGACCCTGAGCTCACCTGGATGGTCGGGGACGACATCGACGCCGATGTGGCTGGCGCCCAGCGGTTCGGGCTGCGGACCGCACTCGTGCGCACCGGGAAGTTCCGCCCCGACGAGCTCGAGCGGTCGGGGACGATGCCCGACGTGCTCCTCTCGTCCGTCGCGGACCTGCCTCGGTGGCTGGAGGAGCAGCTGTGACGCGGGTGGGGACGGACATGATCGAGATCCCCCGGATCCGCGAGGCGCTCGAGCGCTACGCGAGCTTCCGGGACCGCTGCTTCACCGAGAGCGAGCAAGCGTACTGCGACTCCCGACCGAACCCGGCCCAGCACTACGCGGCCCGCTTCGCCGGGAAGGAGGCTGTCGGCAAGGCGCTCGGCTTCGGTGTCGCGACCCGCTTCGCGTGGCGCGACATCGAGATCTCCGGCCGCCCGAAGCCGTCCGTGAGGCTCTCCGGTCGGGTCGAGCAGTGGTCGCGTCGCGTCGGCGCAGGCGCGATCGACCTCTCGATGTCCCACTCGCGGGAGCTCGCGAGCGCGGTCTGCGTGATCGACGCGGATGTTTGAGCCCCTCTATACCGCCGAGGAGATGCGCTCGGCGGAGGAGGGGCACGACGTCGAAGAGCTGATGGCGCGGGCCGGCCGCGCCGTCGCCGAGGAGGTCCTCTCTTGTTTTCCAGCCGCACGCTCGTTCGCCGCTGTCTGCGGCGGCGGTGCGAACGGCGGCGACGGCCGGATCGCTGCGGAGCTCCTCCGCTCGAGCGGCTGGGAGGAGCGCCCGCTCGGCGACGCGGACGTCGTGATCGACGCTCTCTTCGGCACCGGTTTCCGCGGGCCGCCGCGAGAGGAGGCGGCGCAACAGATCGAGGCGATCAACGGCTCCGGGGCGCCGGTGGTCGCGGTCGACATCCCCTCGGGCGTCGACGCGTCCACCGGCGAAGTGCCAGGCGCCGCTGTCCGCGCGACGCTCACGGTGACCTTCCACGGCCGGAAGGTCGGGCACGAGGTCGCGCCGGGCCGGTTCCATCGCGGCGACGTCGTCCTTGCGGACATCGGGCTCGACCGGGTCCAGACGCAACACGCGCTCGCGACGCGCGCGGTCCTCGACCTGGTTCCGCGGCGGCGGCCGGGTGACACGAAGTACACGGCGGGCTCGGTCCTCGTCGTCGGCGGCTCGCCCGGGATGACCGGGGCCGTGTGCCTGACCGCCGAGGCCGCGTTCCGGGCGGACGCCGGCTACGTCGTCGTCGCGGCGCCACGGGAGTCGCTGCCCGTGATCGAGGCACGGCTGCGCGAGGCGGTGAAACGGCCCCTGGACGACGTGTGGGAGGCGGTCGAGCGCGCACGGGCGCTTGCGGTCGGGCCCGGCCTCGGGCGAGACCAGGGTGAGCTCGTCCGGCGGCTGCTCGCCGAGACCGAGCTCCCGGCCGTCGTGGACGCCGACGCCCTCTTCGAGCTGGAACCCAGCCGCCGGGCCTCCGGGACGGTGCTGACGCCGCATTCGGGCGAGCTCGGACGGCTGCTGGGTGAGGAGGCGTCCTGGGTCGACGCGCACCGGCTCCAGGCGCTCGCGCGGGCGGTGGAGCGCTTCGAGTGCGTGGTGCTGCTCAAGGGTGAGGGGACGCTCGTCGGCGCCCCCGGGTCGGGCACGGTCGTCTCCGGCGGCTTCCCCACCCTCGCGACGGCAGGGACGGGGGACGTCCTCACCGGCGTCGTCGGCTCGTTCCTCGCCAAGGGCATGGAGGCGCGACTGGCGGCGATCGCGGCGTCGATCGCGCACACGCACGCGGCGGCGGGCGCGCCGCACAAGGCCGGGCTCGTGGCGTCCGACCTGCTGCCCATGCTGGCTCGCGTCCTGGATGCATAGGTCCGAGCTGACGATCGACCTGGGCGCTCTGCGCCGAAACGCGCGGCGCCTCCGCGACGTGCTCGGCGAGACCGAGCTGTGGGCGGTGGTGAAGGCGGACGGCTACGGCCACGGCGCCGTCGACGTCGCGGGCACCGTCCTCGCCGAGGGCGCCTCGGCGCTGTGCGTGGCGACGATGACGGAGGCGCTCGAGCTCCGGCGCGAGTTTCCGGAGCCGCGGATCGTCGTGATGGGCCCGACCGCGGCCCGCGAGGTCGCGCAGGCGCGCGAGGCGGGCGTGGAGCTCACGGTCGCCGATGGCGAGGTTCCGGACGGCCCGCGCGTCCACCTCAAGCTGGATACCGGCATGGGGCGGTGGGGCGCCGCGTCGCTGTCCGAGGTGCCGGCGAACGTCGTCGGGCTGATGACGCACCTGGCCACGGCCGATTCGGACGTGGAGTTCGCCCGCGTGCAGCTCGAGCGGTTCGAGGAGGCGACCAGGCCGTACTCGTACCTGACCCGGCATGCCGCGAACAGCGCGGCGGCGCTGCGGCTGCCCGAGTCTCGCCTGGACGCGGTCCGGTGCGGGATTGCCCTGTACGGCCTGTCGCCGTTCGGCGGCGACCCCGCGGAAGACGGGCTCGAGCCGGTCCTGCGCTGGGAGTCACACCTCGCGCAGGTCAAGCGCCTGGCGGCGGGCGAGAGCACGGGCTACGGCCGCCGGTACGTCGCCGAGCAGGAGACCTGGATCGGGATCGTGCCCATTGGCTACGCGGACGGCTTCCGCCGGGACCTGACCGGCACCCGGATCGTCGTCGCGGGCGAGCGCCGTCGCGTGGTCGGGACGATCTCGATGGACGCGCTCGCGGTCGAGCTCGCCGACCGGCTGCCGATCGGAACCCCGGTGACGCTGATCGGCGACGGCGTGCGGGCCGAGCACCACGCCGAGGTGGCCGGGACGATCAACTACGAGCTCGTCTGCAGGATCGACTCGCGGCCGGCGCGGGCGCGGAGATCGGTGCTCGATGCTTGAGCGGGCGCGCGCGGCCCTCACCGGGGAGGAAGCGTGGATCGTTGGGGGCGCGGTGCGGGACACGCTGCTCGGCCGACCGTTGGTCGACCTCGACGTCGCGTGCCGCGATCCGGAGGCTGCCGCACGGCGCTACGGCGGGCCGGTGTTCCCGCTCTCCGAGCGCCACGGCGCCTGGCGCGTCGCGCTCGACGGCGGCCGCACGGTCGACTTCACGCCGCTCCGCGGGTCGATCGAGGACGACCTGGCGACCCGGGACTTCACGATCAACGCAATCGCAGAGCCGCTGGCCGGCGGCGGGCGGATCGACCCGTTCGGCGGTGAGGCGGATCTCGACGCCGGCGTGCTTCGCGCCGTCGGCCCCGCTGTGTTCCAGGACGATCCGGTCCGTCTGCTACGGGCAGTTCGCCTCGAGGACGAGCTCGGGCTTCGCCTCGACTCGGAGACCGAGCGTCTGGTGCGGGAGCACGCCGGTTTGGTCGGCAGGCCCGCGGGCGAGCGGATCCTCGCCGAGCTCGTCCAGCTCGGCGACGCCGGCTACGAGCGGCTCGACGAGCTCGGGCTTCTGGGCCTGCTCGGCGGCTCGGCGGAACGACTGCGCGAGCTGCCGGAGTCGACGCCGGAGCTCCGGCTCGTGGCCGTCTTCCGAGACCAGCTCCGACGCTACCCGATCTCGAACGACGTAAGACGGTTCGCGTCGGCGCTCCTACGCGCGGAGCCTCCGGCGGAGGTGACGCTGCGCTCGGTCTTCCGTTTCCGCCGGGCGACCGAGCCGTGGGCACTCGAGGCGGCGGCGTTTGCGGGCGCCGGGGACGAGTTGGCGCGTGCGATCGAGGACGCGCGCCTGCGCGACCCGGACGAGCCGTTGTTGCGAGGTGACGAGCTCGGGTTGGAGCCGGGGCCGGAGATCGGGCGTCTGCTCGAGCTGGTGGAGGAGGAGCGGGCGGTCGGGACGATCTCGACGCGCGAGGAGGCGCTCGAGCTCGTCAGGCGCGAGGCTGCGCAGCAGGGCACCGGGTCGGTCGGCGCCGAATCGTGACGGTGCCGTCACGGACACGCGCGCCCAACCTCGCTACGCTCGCAGCGGGGAGGAGGCTGGGCGAACCGGACCAAGACCACCTGGGCCGAAGCCGGTCACCCGCTGCGCTCCCGGCTCGCTCGTCGCCCCAGCACCCGGCTGACGAGGCCCGGAGCGGCCGCCTGGATCACGGCCGGCACGCGGTACCAGCCCGGGACGAAGATCTCCCGCCGGTTCCGCTCGATCGCCCGCACGACCCGCTGGGCGACGTACTCCGGCTCTACCACCGTCCGCTCGAGCAGCCTGCTCCCGAGCGTGCCGCGCTGAGGGAAGCCCGGCGTCTCGACGAACCCCGGATTCACCGTGAGCACGTGCACGCCCCGCGCCGGAAGCGTCGCGGCGAGCGCACGCGAGAACGCGAGCAGCGCGTGCTTCGTCGCCGCGTACGGGCCCGGCGGCACGGCGACGGTTCCGGCCACCGACGCCACGTTGACGACGCGCGATGGCTGTGCCGCTTCCAGCGCGGGCATGAACGCCCTGAGGCACCAGACCGCGCCGAGGAAGTTGGTGCGGACGAGCTCCTCGAACCGATCCGGGTTCGCGTCGAGGAAGCCGCGCCGCCCGCGCTTCTCACCGACCCTCCGGCCGGCGAAGCCTGCGTTGTTGACGAGCAGCTTGATCGCCGGATGGCGTTCCGTGATCCGCTCCGCGACCTGCTCGACCGCGGCGCGGTCGCCGACGTCGCAGATCTCGTACTCCCCGCCGATCTCCTCGGCAACCTGGGTGAGCCGCTCTTCGTTCCGGGCGATCAGCACGCAGTGCCAGGCCTTGCCGGCCAACTCCCGTGCGATTGCGGCGCCGATTCCCGAGTTGCCGCCGGTGATGACAGCGACGGGGCCGGCTACCGGCACACGCGCACGACCCGCGACGCCTCCGCGGTTCGCTTGCCGGCCGTCACGACGGCGCGCAGCCGGTGGAGCCCGCGCTTCGCGGACCCCGTGCGCCAGGTCATCGTGTAGAGGCCGGCGACGCCCTTGCGCACCAAGCGCAGGCGACGGTTGCCGTCGAAGAACCTGACGTTGCGGATGCCCCTCGTCGCGCTCGCGAGCACGAGCAGCGGTGTTCGCTTGGCGGTGCAGCGCCTGGCCAGCGGCGTCAGCCATGTCACCTCCGGCCTGCGCGTCACTCGCAGCCGAAGCGCCGTCACGCGCGTGTTCGGCATCACGTCGCCCCCGTAACTGTTCGCGTTCTTCGCCTCCTGATAGTCGGAGGCGAGGAAGGCGAAGCGGACGGGGCCGGCACCGACCCGCGGTGCGGCGGCCGGTAGCGGGTAGATGGCGACGCCGGTGGCGCGGTCGAAGGCGACAGCACCGACGAGCGCCCGGTTGTACGACAGGACGAGCGAGTACGGATCCACGCCGGAGCCGCTGTCGAGCACCTGCGTCGCCATCGTCGGCCGTCCGGCGGACACGCGCCGCGTCAGGACGCGGATCGTCGGCCGCTTGACGTCGTTCAGCCAGGAATGAAGGCGCCACGTGCCTGCGAGGCGGCGTCCGGTGAACTCGTCGCGGCCCGAATCGACTGCGACGTAGTAGATGCCGGGCACGGCGAACTGCGCGCCCGCGGCGCCGATCGGCAGGCGGTAGTCGAGCATCAGGCCGTTGATGTTGACCGGCGTTCCGACGTAGCCCTGCACCGAGTTCTCGTCCTTCGCGCCGAGGACGTACGGGTCGATCTGGGAGCCGATCGAGGAACCGACGACGGCGACGCCGAAGTTCAGCGCGCGCTTCTTCAGCCGGAGCTGGAAGACCCGCTCGGCGCCGTCCTCGCGCATCGGCGCGCCGACCCCGTAGTCCGGCGGGTGCCCGAACGGTGACTCCGGGAAGCGATAGGCCTGGGCCAGTGAGGAGCCGCGCCTGGTGGTGCCCTGCTGAGTCCGTCGAAGCGTTCGCGTCCGCGCGGACGCGAGCCCGGGACGGATCGCGAAGGCGGCGTACGGAACGCGCCGGGTCACCGCGCCGCGCCGCAGGACGAGGAAGCCCACGTTGTCGCCCGCCGGCGCGTTGACGGCGCCGCGGACCGTCACCGGCAGGTCAGCAGTGCCGCCCGGCCCGAGCGAGATGAGCGACGGGACGTCGATCGTCACCCCTGTCGTCGCCGACTGGGGTCGGAGCTCGACGGTCCAGACACCGGCTCCCCCGCCGGCGTCCCGAAGGCTCAGCAGCACCTGCTTCGAGACCTCGCCACCGCCGACGCGGAGGTCCCCGAACGAGAGCGACTGCGGCTCCGTGAAGACCTTCGGGTCGTCGGCCGCGAGCACGTTCGCCATACCGGCGCCCTCGAGCAGGACCGACGCCTCCTGGCTCCTCGACGTGTCGCCCCAGGCCGTTCCCGCCGTCGACATCAGCGCCGACTTCAGCTGGTGGACGCTCCAGTCGCGATGACGCTGGCGCAGCAGTGCCGCGGCGCCGGCGATGTGCGGCGAGGACATGCTCGTCCCGTCGAAGGCCGCGAACGGCGAGCCCCCGGTGAAGTTCGCGAGCGTGGAGGAGAGGATCTCGCCGCCGGGCGCCGCGAGGTCCGGCTTCAGGAGGTGGCCGAAGGCAGTCGGTCCGGCCGACGAGAAGCTTGTCACGACACTGCCGCGCTCCGTCGAGACTTCGGTGACGCCCGGGCCGATACGGATCGCCGCGCGGCCGTTCCGCGTCGCGAGGAAGGCGTGCAGGTTCGCGCCGTCGAGGTTGGAGATCATTCCGCTCGGCATGGGGAGGAGGAGCGGGACTGGGTTCGCCTCGCCCTGGCGGTTGTCGACGATCACGAGCCCGGCGGCTCCTGCCGCGAGCGCGTTCAGGCCCTTCGTCAGGAACGTGCAGCGGCCGCGCGAGATCAGCGCGATCTGGCCGGCGAGGGCGCCGCGCGCGAGCGGGTTCTGCCCGAGGTTCGGGTCACGCCCGAGGCCGCAGAGGTGGGCGTCGACGGGCCGCCCGTTGCGACCGGTCATCGACGTCACGTCCACGAGCGACCGGTTCGACGTGCCCCACGCGGAGGGCACGGAGCCCGCGGGCTTGAACGGGAGCTGCTGCAGCGTCGCCGGCGCCCCTGGCTCCTGGACGCGGAGGGTCGGCGCGAAAACGTGGTTGTTCGACGTCGCGGCGACGGTGATCGCCTCCGGCGCGGTTCCCGGCGACCCGGCCGTCCCGAGGCCGAAGTCGTCGCGATCGTTTCCCGCCGAGATCACCGGCACCACGCCCGCTTTGACGACGTTCGCGACCGTCCTGATCAGCGCGTCCGTCCGCGGGTCGGTCGCGGGGCCGCCGCCCGAGAAGTTGATCACGTCCATGCCGTCGCGGACCGCCTGGTCGAAGGCGGCGACGATCTCGGGCGTGTCGGCGAGGTTGCCCACGCCGGTCGGGATGTTGAAGACGCGGTAGTTGCCGATCCACGCCCGCGGCGCGACGCCGGACAGTCCTGCAGTCGGCGGGTGGTCGCGGCCGCCGGGCGAGCTCGTGCCGGCGTTCCCTGCCGCGATCCCGGCGACATGTGTTCCGTGGAACGAGGAGAGACGGTCGAGGGGAAGCCGGCCTCGCTTGCCCGAGCCGGGGCCCGGGAAGCTGCGCGCCGCGATCACCTTCGCGGTCGTATAGGCGCGCTGTCCCTTCGGGAAGCCGGGCGGGTAGGCGTACCCCGCGGGGTTGAAGAACGCATTGCGCTGGTCGACCCCGTCGTCGACGACGCCGATCTTGACCCCGGTCCCATCGGTGGCGGTGGCCGCCCGGAACGCCGGCGCCTGGATCAGCGTCGGGCTCCGGTTGAGGGCCGTGCGGTAACGCATCGTCGGGTAGATCTGCGCGACGAAGGGCATCCCGTTCAGCCGCGGCAGGCGCGCAAAGGGCAGATCGACGGTGACCCCGTTGAGGACGACCTGGAAGGTGCGACTCACGCGTGCCGACGGGATCGCGGCCCGGATCTGCCTTGCCGCCGCCTGCTGGGCGGCGACGAGCTGCGCAACGTACGCGCGCGAGGACCGGCTGTGGGCGTCGAGCCTCGTCGCGCCGAGCGCGCCGAAGAGCCCCGGGCCGCGCTCAGCCGCGAGCGGCGGCTGCGCCAGCCCGACGATCACCCTGACGCGCCCGGCTCGGTGACCTGCCGGAACGACGATCGTCCCGTGGCGGAACCGCGGCATCGTCCGCTCGCCGAAGAACCGGTCGATCGGCTGGAGCGTTGCAGAGGCCGACGCCGTGAGGGCGAGCGCCGCCAGTAGGGCAATGAGCAGGGGAAAGCGGCGCAACGCCGGACAGAGTAGCCACAGCGTAGGATCGCCCTCACATGGCCGGGAGGTTCGAGGGGAAGCGGGGCCTCGTCACGGGCGTTGCCAACCGGCGGTCGATCGCCTGGGCGATCGCGCGGGTGCTCGCGGAGGGCGGCGCGCAGCTTGCCTTCACCTATCAGGGCGAACGGATCGAGAAGCACGTGCGGGAGCTCGCCGAGTCGGTTGGCAGCCCGCTCGTGACGGAGTGCGACGTCCGCTCCGACGACGACGTCGACCGCGTGTTCGCGGAGGTCGGCGAGACCTTCGGCGGGCAGCTCGACCTCCTCGTGCACTCGGTCGCCTTCGCCGCCGCCGAGGATCTCGAAGGCCGGTTCACGGACACCCCGCGCGACCGCTTCTGGCTCGCGCTGGATGTCAGCGCCTACTCGCTCGTCGCCTGCGCGCGGGCGGCGGAGCCGCTGATGGAGGCCGCGGGCGGCGGGGCGATCCTGACGATGACCTACCTGGGCGGCGAGCGAGCGGTGCCGCACTACAACGTGATGGGCGTCGCCAAGGCGGCGCTCGACTCCTCGGTGAAGTACCTCGCCTGGGATCTCGGCGAGAAAAACATCCGCGTGAACGCGATCTCCGCCGGTCCCGTGCGGACGCTCGCGGCGCGCTCGATCGCCGGCTTCCCGACGATGGAGGCGATCGTCGAGGAGCGCGCGCCGCTCCGTCGGCCGATCGACGCGGACGACGTGGGCGCCGCCGCGGGCTACCTCCTCTCCGACGAGGCGCGCAACGTCACGGCGACGACGCTCTACGTCGACGCCGGCTACCACGCGATGGGGATGTGATCAGCCGGGCCGGGTGAACTCGGCCCGCGCCAGCTCGGCCGCCTCTCGAGCGTCGCAGCCATCGAGGTGATCGTTCACGAGCCCCATCGCCTGCATGAACGCGTAGACCGTCGTCGGCCCGACGAAGCGCCAGCCGCGGCGCTTCAGGTCCTTCGCCAGCGCCCGCGACTCGTCCGTCTGCGCCAGCTCCAGCAGCAGCGGCCAGGTGAGCTTCGCCGGCCTCGTCGCGGGCCCCGGCTCGAAGCGCCAGACGTAGGAGGCGAGCGAGCCCTCGGCCCCGACGAGCTCGACCGCCCGCTTCGCGTTCGAGATCGCGGCCTCGATCTTGCCGCGGTGGCGGACGATGCCGGCGTCCTGGAGCAGGCGCTCGACGTCGCGCTCGTCGAAGCGCGCGACCTGCTCGAAATCGAAGCCGGCGAAGGCCTGCCGGAAGTTCTCGCGCTTCCGGAGGATCGTCAGCCAGGAGAGCCCCGACTGGAACCCCTCGAGCACGAGCTTCTCGAACAGGCGGCGGTCGTCGTCGACGGGGAAGCCCCATTCGGCGTCGTGGTAGGTCTGGTACTCCGGTGTCGAGGCGCCCCAGAAACACCGCCGGACGCCGTCCTCGCCGCGGACGACGCGCTCCTCGCTCGCAACTCGCCCTTCCGGGTCAGCCATCTCAGGGCCTTCTATAGCTGGCGACCGGCCCGTCGCGCGCCAGCAGCTCGCCCGTGGCCGGGCAGCGCGGGCGGCCGAAGACGGTGACGTAGCGGACGCCGAGCCGGTCGAGCTCGCCTCCCGACGGGCACGGCGCCAGTCTCCGGTAGGTCCGCAGCGCCGCCTCGGGCGCCACGCTCGAGTAGCCGCCGGGTCGCTCCCGCGGCGCCTGCATCGCGTAGTAGAGGTAAACGCTGCCGTCCTGCCGGTCGGGCGGGTACGGGGGCAGTTCGGCGAGCCGGCCGGGCCCGGCGTCGGCGAGCGCGGCGTAGGCGCGGCTGTCGGGATCCGCCGAAGTCGGCCGCACCGCGGTCACCCCGAGCCGGAGGTCGAGCGCGACGAGCAGGAGCGCTGCTGCCGGGACGAACCAGCGCTTGTGTTGAATCACCTGGTCGAGCGCCACCGCGACGAGGCCGGCGACGGACAGGGCCGCGATCGGCATGAACCGGCCCGGAACGCGGGTCGAGCCGAGCCCGGGAAGCGCCTCCCACAGCGTTTCGTAGCCCGGCAGGTTCGCCCCCAGGGCGAGCAGGCAGGGGACGAGCGCGCCGACGCCGAGGACGAGGGAAAGGCGCGACCGATGCGACACAAGCGCGAGCACGGCGAGGACGGGCGTGAGCCAGCCGAGGAAGACGAACGCCTCGAGGCCGTGCTCCGGGGTGCGGCTGACGAAGTCGGAGAGCTGGGCGGAGTAGCGCTCCACCTGCGCGAACGAGCGCCCTTCGCCGATCGAGTCGCGGATCGCGAGCGCCCAGACGAGGAGGCCTCCTGCCACCGTCGCGACGACCGCTCCCGCGAGCCAGCGTCGGCTGCCGCCGCGCAGGAGCGCGTAGAGCATGAAGAACGCGACCGCGCCGAGCGCGAGATGCACCTGGCCGGAGAGCGGGATCGATGCGAGCGCCGCGGAGGCGAGCCAGTAGCGGCGGCGTTCCCAGCCCCAGAGCGCGAGCGGCAGCAGCATCGAGGTCCAGGCGAGCAGGTGCCCGGCGCCCGCCTGGACCGCGCGATACGGCGCGAGGGCGAAAGCCAGGCCGCCGATCGCCGCGGGCCAGATCCCGAGTCCGACCGACCGAAGCCATACGAAGGTGAGCGCGCCGGCTCCCAGGTATCCGAGCAGCAGGAACAGGTTCCAGCCGACGACCGTCCCGAAGAGCAGCTGAAGCGGCCCGAAGACGACCGCGAAGGGCCACCCTGCGAAGTTGACCCGGGGGTCAGCCTCCGGCCGGAAGCTGTACGGATCGTCCCACGGCGCAGCCGCACGCCCGAGCTGGTGGCCGGGAAGCCAGAGCTGCCACGCGGTCTGCAGGTGGTCGCCGGGCGCGGCGGCCCCGGGAACGCCTCGCAGCCCCTCGGCGAGGAACTCGTCGTCCGCGTGCCGCAGCGCCGGCCAGGTCGAGACGACGGCGGCGCCGAGATAGAGCGCTACGAGGGCTGCGACAAGGACCGCGCCGCTTCGAGGAGCTCGTCCAGGTCCGGCACCTCGGCGTCCTCGTAGCTCCATGCGCCGCGGACCGTACCGCCGGCGTCGATCAGGAACGCCGTCCGCTCGGGGACGTCCTGCATCCCGCGGTAGTCGCGCGCTACGCCGAGCCCGCGCACCGCGTCGCCGTTCCAGTCGGAGAGCAGCGGGAAGGTGAGGTCGAGCGCCTGCATCCAGGCGACGTGCGACCAGGCGGAGTCGCGGGAAGCGGCCATCGGCCTGACACCCGCCTGCTCGAACTCCCGGCTCCTGTCACGCAGGAGCTCCATCTCGTTCGTTCAGGTGCCCGACCAGTCGAAGAGGTAGAAGAGGACGAGGACGGGGCCCTCCGCCACCAGCTCGCGCAGCGAGGTCGGCTCGCGCGGGGCGAGCCACACCTTCACGTCAGGGATCTGGTCGCCGACCGCCAGCACGGCTGGACCCTATCGCGGTGGGCAGCACCAGCCTTCGATCCGCGGGAACGGACCGGCGCCCGTTCCTCCTGGATCGAACTGTACGCCGAGGCTCGAGACAGCCTTGATCTTGCTGACGTCCGCGGAGCGGATGAAGAGCCACTGGTCGGCGCTCGGCCAGCCGACCAGGAGCCATCGGCCGTCCGGCGACCACGTCACCTCGGAGAACCGGCCGAGTCCGGAAAAGACGACCTGCTGGTCGCGGAGCGAGTCGCCGTTCACGACCACGAGCTCGCTCCGCGGTCCGATCCGCCGCAGGAGCGCGAGGGAGTGCTCCCTCGGCGCGAACGCCGCGTCCGCAGGGGTTCCGGGCAGCTCCAGGTACTGGCGCCGGCGGCCCTCACCGTCGAAGACCACGAGCGCCATCCGGCCTCCTTCGAGCCGTCGCACTGCAAGCAGGCGCTTGCCGTCGGCGGACCATGCGAGCTGCATCGGCGACGACGCGCTCTCGCCGGCCGTCCACAGCACCTGCTTGTCGTCGGTCTGCACCACGTTCACGTTCCCGGCGGGGTCGACGAACGCGAGCAGGTGCTCCTCGCCCGGTCGCCAGACGGGCGCGACGTTCTGCGCTGCGTCGATGCGCGCGTCGCCGGTACCGTCGCCGGCCACGACCCTGACGTTGCTCCCGCTCAGGTACGCGACGCGGAAGCCGCTCGGGGCCCAGGCGGGGTCGTGCACGCGCGGGCGGGAAAGCGTCCAGCGGACGTCCCCCTTCGGCGTCACCGCGGCCAATGCGCTCGCCTTCGAGACGCCGACGAACCGGCCCCCGGGCGACCACGTCGCGTCCCGGTAGTCGCCGAGCCGACGCTTGTGCCCGTCCGCCGAGACGATCCATGCGCCCGTCGGCGCCGTCACCAGGACGCGCCCGGGCGCGGGAAGCGAGAACAGCGAGGGCCGGGCCTGCGGCACGCCCTGGACGACGGTCGTCTTCGTGCCCATGGCGTCGCGGACACCGCCGATCACCGCCTGCCCCGGCGAGCTGAGCGCCGCGGCCAGGAGCGCGACGGCGACCGCCGCCCCGACGATCGGCCTGCGGTGCCGGACCGGCCACGGCGTCGGCTCCCGTTCGCCGAAGGCGGTCCGGACGACGCGCCACGACCGCCGCTGCGCGCCCATCTCGTCGGGCGGCGTGACGCCCACGAGCGCCTGGTGGAGTCGCCGCTCGTTCACGGCCGGTCGTCCTCCAGCCGGTCGGCCAGGTCGTCGAGCGCGCGCCGCAGCCTGGAGTTCACCGTGCCACGGGGGAGCTCGAGCAGCTCGGCGATCTCCCCGGGCGTGTACTCGAGCAGGTGACGCAACACGATCACCGCGCGCTGCTCGGGTGTGAGGGCGGCGAGCGCCGCCACCACCGGTGGCGAGAAGCCGCGGCGCAGTCGCTCTCCGTCCGCGACCGCGGCCAGCGCGCCGTCGCCCACCTCCGCCCGCAGCGTGCGTGAGCGCGCCCAGTCGATCGCCCGGTTGACGACGATGCGGTGGAGCCACGGACCGAAGGGGCGCCGGCGGTCGAAGCGGTCGAGGGATCGGATTGCGGCCAGGAACGCCTCCTGCGCGATGTCCTCGGCGGCCGCGGCGTCGTGCACGACGAGGTAGGCGGCGCGGTGGGCGCGGGGCCAGTGCTCCCGGAAGAGGGCTTCGAGATCGGCGAGTGAGCCCGCCTGCGCCCCGCGGACCCAAGCGCGCTCCTCGCCTCGCAAGCCGGCCATCGCGCCCCGTCCATACGAACGGCGCCCCTGCTGAGGTCCATCATCGGAATACGACCGTGAGGCCGGTTCCGGTCCCATGTCAGCCCGGCCCGGCCGCAGCCTCGGTGGCGTCGGCGATCTCGCGCGCGACCTCGACGATGTCCTTGTTCGCGTTGTAGACGCGTAGCTGGCGGTCGGCGCCGTTCCCGCGCCGGAGGATCTCCACGATCCCTTCCAGTTCGCGCTCCGAGCCAAGCTCCTTCGCGTGCGGCTCGAGGTCCTTCAGCCGCCGCCGCACGAGCTGTGCTACCGCGACGCGGTTCCGGCGGCCCGTGGCGAGGTCCATGATCGGCGCCTCGAGCCCGTACCGCACCGAGAGCCACTTGTTCTCCGTGGTGAGAATCCGGTGGAAGCTCGGCACGTCGCCCTGCTCCTCGTAGAGCTCGCAGTAGTACTTGACGAGCGCCTGGCAGAAGGCGGCGATCGCCACCGCGTCCTCGACCCGGGTGACACTGTCGCAGATCCGGATCTCGACCGTGCCGAGCTTCGGGTGCGGCCGGATGTCCCACCAGATGTGCGTGTAGTCCGCGATGCACCCGGTGTGCTCGAGCCAGCCGATCACCTCGGCGTAGTCCTCGTAGTCGCGGAAGCGCGGCGGGGGTCCCGAGCGAGGGAAGGCTGCGAAGATCGGCTGGCGCGTCGAGGCGAGCCCCGTCGGCTCGCCGCGCCAGAACGGGGAGCTCGCGGACAGCGCGAGCAGCAGCGGGAGGTCGAGGAGGATGCCGTTGACGACGCCGATCGCCTTGTCCGGGTCGTCCACGGCGACGTGGACGTGGAGGCCGAAGATCAGCTCGCGGCGCGCGACGTACTGCATCTGGTCGACGAGCGCGCGATACCGGTCGCGCGCCGTGATCCGCTGGCGCTCGAACAGGCTGAACGGGTGCGTGCCGGCCGAGCCGACGCGGAGACCCGCACCGCCGGCGATCTCCCGGACACCGGAACGCAGGCGGCGGAGCTCGCGGTCGGCGTCGGCCGCCGTCCTGCATACAGGCGTCGCCACCTCGAGCACGGACTGCATCAGCTCCGGCCTCATCCGGGCCTCGTCCTCGTGCCCGACGAAGGCGGCGAGGACGGTATCGATGCGCTGGACGAGGTCGAACGACTCCGGGTCGAGGAGCATGTACTCCTCCTCGACGCCGAGCGTGTAGGCCTCGCCGCGGCCGAACGCGTGATCCAACACGCTCCCGGCCGGACCGAGGCCGGTTCCCGTGATCGAGGAGGGCCAGGCCTGCTTCATGGGCCGATTATCGCGTCGGCCTCGATCTCGACGAGCCACCGAGGGTCGAAGAGACCGCTGACGATCACACCGGTGGTTGCGGGCCTGACGTCGCCGAAGACCTCCCCGTGGGCCCGCCCAACGTCCTCGATGTCCTCGGCGCGCGTCAGATAGAGCCTCGTCCGTACGACGTGCTCCGGCCTGGCGCCGGCCTCCCTGAGCGCGGCCATGACGATCTCGAGGCAACGGCGCGCCTGACCGTAGGCGTCGAACGGCGGCTCGGCGCCGTCCGGCATCACGGGCGCCGTCCCGGAGACGAAGACGCGCTCCCCGACCACGACCGCGCGCGAGTAGCCGAACGTCCGCTCGAGGGGCATGGCGGAGGAGATCAGTCGCCTCGGCACGTGCCTAGTATCCGCCGCCGTGGAATCGCTGGGTCAGATCGACGGCTGGCCGGCCGAGCACGCGGCCGCGGGCGTGCTCCGCGGCGGGGAGACCGCCGCGACCCACGGCGCCGCCGACCGCGAGTTCGCGTGGGCCTCGGTGACCAAGCCCGCGACGGCACTGGCGGTGCTCGTCGCGGCGGAGGAGGGGATCCTCGACCTCGACGAGCCGGCCGGGCCCCCGGGGTCGACCGTCCGCCACCTGCTCGCGCACGCCTCAGGCCTCCCGTTCGAGGGGCGAGAGCCAATCGGCCCGCCCGGAAAGCGCCGGACGTACTCGAACAGCGGCTTCGACGTGCTCGGCGAGGTCGTGGTGGAGCGGGCGGAGATGCCCTACCGCGACTACCTGCGCGAGGCCGTGCTCACACCGCTCGGCATGCGCGCAGAGCTCGGCGGCGGCCGGCCGGGATCCGGGCTCGCCGGCAACCTCGACGACCTCCTGCGCCTCGGCGGCGAGCTCCAGCGCCCGACGCTGATCGCGCCCGAGACCCTCGTGGAGGCGACCTCGGTGCAGTTCCCGGGACTCGCCGGCGTGATTCCCGACCTCGGGCGCTTCGACCCGAACGACTGGGGCCTCGGCCTCGAGCTTCGCGACGAGAAGCCCGGCCACTTCTCCGGCACCCGCACCTCGCCTCGCACGTTCGGCCACTGGGGCGGGTCGGGAACCTTCCTGTGGATCGACCCCGAAGCCGACCTCGCGCTCGGCGTCCTCACCGACCTTCGCTTCGGCGACTGGGCGAAGGACGCGTGGCCGCGCCTCTCCGACGCGGTCTACGCCGAGGCTAGCGCCGCACCCTGAGGGTCGCCCGCATCCCGCGGGTGGCATGGTCGCCGACATCGCAGCGGAGGCGGTAGACGCCGGGTCGGAGCCTCAGGGAGAGCGTCGCCCGCTGTCCGGGCAGGATCTTTCGGAGCCGGTAGACCCTCGTGCCGCCGACCCGCCTGAGCACGAGGTCGTGCTCGTCCTCGCCGTAGTTGACGAGCTCGATCAGCGCCGGCCCCTGCCTGACGGACAGGCGGGAGAGCCGGTACTCGAACTCGAGCGCAGTCACCTGCACGCGTGAGGGCGGGCGGGCGCCGAGGAGGGGGGCGGCGGCGGCGCCGAGCGCGGCCGCGGAGACGGCGAGGACGATGAGCGCTCTCACCTGACGAGCTGGAGGCGCCGGTAGGAGCGGGCCCTCGGGATCACGGCGGCCGCGTCGAAGTCGAACCACTGCTCGAGCAGGGAGCTGTAGACGCTGCGGAAGTCGACGGTGGCCTTCAGATTCCCGTTGCGATCGAACGCCGCCTTCAGGTTCGGCAGCTCGCCGATCATCTGGCCGCGCGCCCGCGAACCCATCAGCAGCGCCACGCCGGCCGCGCCGTGGTCGGTGCCGAGCGACCCGTTCTCCTCGCCGCGGCGCCCGAACTCCGACCAGACGAGGGTCAGTACGCGGTCGGCGAGGCCACGAGCCTCGAGGTCGCGCTGGAAGGCGAGCAGCGTCTCGCTCGTCAGCTTCAGGCCTGCGGCGAGCGCCTCAGGCTGCTCAGAATGGGTGTCGTACATCCCGTACGCGCGCAGCGCGACGCAGCGGAGCGGCAGGCCGGCGGCGAGCATCGCCGCGAGGCCCGCGAGCCGCTGGGGGAAGGCGCTGCGGTGCTCGGGGTACGGGACCGGGCTGCCGAAGCGGTTGCTGCCGTTGCCGCGGTTCGTGAAGACGCTCAGCTGCGTGCGCAGACGGCTGGCCTGCGTGGCGGTGTTCGCCAGCGACGCGAGCGCCCTGTCGCCGTAGCCGCGCGCGCGGCCGAGCGGCCCGATCGTGTTCATCATCTCGCGCTCGACGTCGCCCCAGACCCCAGGCGCCCAGAACGAGTACTGGTCGGCGCCGCGGAGCGCGGCGACGGGCGCCTTCCTCGTCGCGATCGACGGAGAAAGCTCGCCGTCGAGGCTCAGGCCCTGCAGCGGGTTGTCGTTGCGGCCCGCCTTGTCGAGGTAGCGGCCGAGCCAGCCGGTGCGCAGGCCCGCGTTCGTCGCGCCGACCTCCCAGTAGTGGCGGGAGGTGAAGTGCGACTGGTCGGCGTCGGTGTAGCCGACCGTCGGGACGACCGTGAGCTTGCCCTCGAGGTGGAGCGTCCGCAGCGACCCGGCCGAGGGATGCCAGCGCAGTCGCGGGTCCTCGGTGAAGGCGAGGCCGGAATCGGGCAGCGCGAGCTTCGGGCGGAGCCTCCTGTACTCCGGGTCGCCGACCGGAGCGAGCAGGGACAGCGAGTCGGCGCCGCCGTCGAGAAAGAGCGAGACGAGCACAGGCTGGCTCGGCGCGGCGGAGGCTGCCTCGAGGACGCCTTCCTCGAACAGGGGCAGCTTGAGCGCGCCGGCGCCGTAGACGGCGAGCGCGAGTCCGGCTGAGCGGAGGACGAAGGACCGTCGGTCGAGCCCGGTCCCGGCCGGAAGCGGCATCCCCGGCTCGATCGCGGGCAGGCCGGACGCGGCCTCCGCGACCGCCGTGTGCATCAGCGAGGAGCGCGAGAACTCGTTACAGCAACGGGCCATGGTTCAGGAGGTCTGGAGGTCGGGGGAGACGGCGATCAGGTGCCGGAGGGAGTTCTCGATCAGCGGTGGGTAGCTCTTGCGTTTCCAGTCCTGATTGGCGGTGCGCATCGCCCGCTTCGTGTAGGAGAGGAGCACGCGCCGCGTCTTCGGCGAGATCGACGGGTTGCCCCAGAAGCGGAGCGCCCGCTCGACGAGCTTGTCCGCGTCGAATGGCGCCTTGTCCCTCCCCGAGTCGAGCACGGCCGGCCTCGTGACGCGGCCCGCGATGTCCCAACGAGCGAGGTAGGAGGCGGTGTCGAGCCAGCGGTCGTCGTTCCAGCCGGCGACGTTCGGCGGGAAGAAGAGCTGCTGGCCTGCGTTCGCGCAGAGCCAGGTCCACGACTCGGTGTCGATTCCGCGGCCCGAAGCGCGAAGCAGGCCGGCGGCGAAGACGATCGGCGGCTTCACCATCCGCGGGCCGTTGTAGAGCAGCGGATGCTTGAGGATCGCCTCCACGACCGGGCGGACCGCATAGTCCCGGCTGACGTAGAGCTGCTCGAGCGCCTTCTGCGTCCCGTGCGGCGGCGCGACCGGGATGAAGTAGCTCCACAGCTTCTGGACGAAGAACGAGGGGTGGTTGCGGTGGTGCAGGCAGAGCCGGCACGAGTCGCGCCAGTCGAACTTCCCGCGCTTGCCGAAGATCCGCTTGACCCCCAGGTCGTGCCGTTCGCGGTCGAAGCGGAAGTTCGTCGGCCCGACGCTCCGTCGCCAGTCGTTGCGGAACCCGGTCAGGGCTCGCGCCTGCTCGCGGACGTCGCGCTCGGTGTAGCCGCGGCCCGCTCCGAGGGTGAAGAGCTCCATCAGCTCGCGGCCGTAGTTCTCGTTCGGCGACCACTTCGTGTTCTCGGTGCCCGAGAGCCAGATCAGCATCGCCGGGTCCTTCGTCACCGCCAGGAGGAGGTGCTCGAAGGAGCCGAGCCAGTGGTGCCTGAAGAGCGCGTTCTGCCGCAGCATCAGCGTCTGCGAGCCAACGCCCTCGTTCGAGGTCGCGAACCAGTCGTGCCAGACGAGGGTCATGCGCTCGACGAGTGGACGGTTGCTCCGCACCATGCGGTCGAGCCACCACAGGTGGTCGTGACCCCAAGCGTCGCGCGGGGCGAGGGGCCGGCCCTTGTCATCCCTCGGCTTCGGCCCGACCATCCGGCCGCGGCCCGGCGCGATCAGCGACTTGACGGCGCCGTCGAGCCCTTTCCTCGCGAGGGCCCGCCCCTGGCCGCGTTTAGGCCCGAAGCCGGCACGCCAAAGCAGACGCTCGGCTTCGTGCGGCCCGAAAGCGCCCCGGTAAACGGGTATCCGTGCGGCGGAATGCGGCAAGAGCGCTTCCCTTAGGTTGGTCGGCGGGCCGGGCAGTCCTCCGATCCCTCGGACGAGTGGAGCCAGTTCGCGCCGCAGGCGCGAGTGTAAGCGCTGCTAGTTGGGCTCGTCGGAAAACAGCGGGCGGATGAACTCGTCGAACGTCTCGCGGTCGCAGCTCGCCAGCACGACCGGCGTGACAGGGAAGACCGTCGCGGTGCGCGGGATGTCCATGGCGAGCGCCACCTCGCCGAAGTAGTCGCCCGGCTTCAGCATCCGCCGCGGCCCGCGCCGCTCCTGCGTCACTGCCAGAAGCCCGCTGAGCACGAAGTAGAGACGGTCGCCCTCCTCGCCCTCGGTCACGATCGACTTCCCCGGCATGAACTCCTCCCGCTGCATCCGGCCGGCGAGCTTGATCAGCAGCTCGCCGGGCAGCGAGGAGAGGAGCCCGATGCGGGAGAGCTCGGTCACCGAAGCGGGAACGTGGCGGGGCACGCCCGTATTGTTGCGGGCTTGGGCGAGCTCGACGGCTGGAACCACTGTCCGGTCTGCGCGACGGCGATTCGTCCGGAGGGCGGGAAGGTCGAGTGCCCGAACTGCGGGTTCGTCACCTACGCGCATTCGATGCCCACGGCGTCGGCGATCGTCTCGGACGACGGCGGGCGCCTGATGCTCAGCCGGCGGGCGAGCGACCCGCAGGCGGGCAAGTGGGACCTGCCCGGCGGCTTCGTCGAGGAGGGCGAGGATCCGCTCGACTCGCTGCGGCGGGAGCTTCGGGAAGAGGCTGGGATCGGTCTCCGCGACGAGGAGCTGCTCGGGATCTGGATCGACCAGTACGAGTACAAGCGCCGGACCGTCTTCACCTTCAACGTCTACTACGCCGCGCGGATCGGGAGCGGCAAGCCGGAGCCGGCGGACGACGTCGCGGAGCTGCGGTTCTTCGCCCCGGACGAGGTGCCCGTGGACGAGCTGGCCTTCGGGCACATCGAGGAGGTGCTCTCAGCGTGGCGCGCGCGGTACGAGCACGCGTAGCGCGAGCGGCTCGATCCTGAACTCGAGCGGCGTCTCGAGCTCCGCCGGCTCGCCGTCGGTCGCCGCCTTCACGTGATGGGGCGGCGTGTCGATCGTCAGGCGCTCGGTGAGGCGCTCTTCCCAGTTGCTCGGGTTCCACCCGCTAGCGAGGGCGAGGTGGAGCCGCCCCTGGTCGAGCCGCTCGCGCTCCCCGAGCGAGAAGAGGTCGAGCTTGTAGCGGTTGTTCCCGACGAGGGCGATCTGCGCGTCGACCGGCTGCCGGTCGATCGAAAGCTCGATTCCACGCGGGTGGCGGGCGAGCACCGCGAGGGCGCGGAGCCGAGCGAGCGCCACGCGGCGGCGCCGGTGATGCTCGCGCCGGTGGACGAGGTCGGCATAAAGGCCGAGCGAGACGTTGTTCAGGAAGGGCCGGTCACCGACGCGGCCGATGTCGATCCGTCGCTCCTGCCGGTCGACGAACGCGTCGAGCGCGCCGATCGGGTCGGTCCGGTCGAGCCCGAGGTCCCGCGCGAGATGGTTGCGCGTGCCGAACGGGATGCAGGCGAAGGGGAGGTGGCGGTCGATCGCGACCTGGGCGATCGGCGCGAGCGACCCGTCCCCGCCGGCGACGCCCAGCGCGTCGGCGTCCGCGCCGCGCGCGAGCTCTTCCGGGTCCGCTTCAGGGTCGAGCACGTGCGTCTCGATCCCGCGGCGGCGAGCCTCCTCCACCAAGTCCTCCGCACTCGGGTTGTCATCACCCGAGCGCGGGTTGATCAGCAGGAAGCCCGGCAGGCTTCGCTAGGCCTCGACCGGCTCGAGACCGAGTGAGCGCTCGAGCGCCGACTTCGGCTGGGCGCCGATTGCGGCGGCTGCGGGCTCGCCGTCCTTGAAGAGCACCATGAACGGGATCGACGCGACGCCGAAGCGCTGCGCGAGCCCCTGCTCCTCGTCGATGTTGACCTTGACGAGCTTGATCTCGCCGTTGCGCTCCTCGACGATCCGCTCGAGCGCGGGCTCGACGAGCTTGCACGGCTGGCACCACTCGGCCCAGAAGTCCACGAGGACCGGGGTGTCGGAGGAGATGACCTCCTGGTCGAAGGTCGCCTCCGTGACGGTCTGTGCTTGAGACATCGATGTTCCTTTCGAAAGGGTTCCGAGAGGCTAACGACGGGGACGGCTGGCGTGTTCCCGCCCCTCCGTAAAATCGAACACATGGCCGATCAGGTCTTCGAACCGCTGCCTTCGGTACCGGATCATCCGGCGATCGAGCTCGACGTGCTGGACCGGTGGGAGCGCGAGGGGACGTTCGAGAAGCTCCGCGAGCAGAACGCGGAGGGGCCCAAGTGGAGCTTCATCGACGGCCCGGTCACCGCCAACAAGATCCTCGGCGTGCACACGGCCTGGGGCCGGACGCTGAAAGACGTCTTCCAGCGCTACAAGGCACTGCGCGGGTTCCACCAGCGCTATCAAAACGGCTTCGACTGCCAGGGGCTCTGGATCGAGGTGGGCGTGGAGCGGGAGCTCGGCCTGAACTCGAAGCGGGAGATCGAGGAGTACGGGCTCGCCGAGTTCGCGCACCGCTGCCGGGAGAAGGTGGTGTGGTCGGCGGGCGAGCTGACGCGTGGTTCCAAGCGGCTCGGCCAGTGGATGGACTGGGGCCGGGACTACTTCACCTTCAGCGACACGAACATCGAGTACATCTGGCGCTTCCTCAAGCGCATGCATGAGGCCGGCCGCGTCTTCAAGGGCCACCGGTCGACCGAGTGGTGCCCGCGGTGCGGGACGTCGATCTCCCAGCACGAGCTGACGATGAGCGACGTCTACCGGGACAAGACAGACCCCTCCGTCTTCGTCCGGCTGCCGCTCACGGAACGTCCGGGCGAGTCGCTCGTCGTGTGGACAACGACCCCCTGGACGCTGCCGGCGAACGTCGCGGCGGCGGTCAGGCCCGAGGCCGAGTACATCCTCCGAGAGAACGGCGACTGGGGCGCGCGCAAGCGCTATCCCGACGAACCGGCCGTTCGGACCGTCAAGGGGGAGGAGCTGGTCGGCCTCACCTACGAGGGGCCGTTCGACGACCTGCCCGGCGCGGTGGGCACCGAGCACCGCGTGATCCCGTGGGACGAGGTCTCGCTCGATGAAGGGACTGGCATCGTCCACATTGCCCCGGGCGCCGGCACAGAGGACTTCGAACTCGGGCGGAAGCTCGGTCTACGCGTGATCGTCCCGGTCGACGACGGCGGCCGGTTCTACGACTCCTTCGGCTGGCTCCATGGCGCGAGCACCGTCGAGTCCACCGACCAGATCGTCCAGAACCTGGCGGAGCGCGGGCGGCTGGTGGAGGCGGGTGAGATCGTGCACCGCTACCCGCACTGCTGGCGCTGCTCGACGCCGCTCATCTTCCGGGTGACCGACGACTGGTTCCTCGGCGTCGAGGACCTCCGGCAGCAGCTGCTCGACGCGAACGCGACGGTCCGGTGGACGCCGCAGTACATGGGCAAGCGCATGGACGACTGGCTGCGGAACATGGGCGACTGGAACATCTCCCGGCGGCGCTACTACGGCTTGCCGCTCCCGTTCTACGAGTGCGGCTGCGGCCACCTGAACGTGATCGGCTCTCGGGCCGAGCTGGTGGAGCGGGCCCTCGGGGGGCTCGAGCAGCTTGAGGAACTGCGGCGGCCCTGGATCGACGAGGTCCCGATTCGGTGCGAGGCGTGCGGCGGAGAGGTGCGGCGGATCCCCGAGGTCGGCGACGTCTGGCTTGACGCGGGCATCGTGCCGTTCTCCACGCTCGGCTGGCAAAGCCCGGAGTTCGTGCCCGAGGGCTACGCGACGGGCGCCGCCCACGGGCTCACCCGTGCCGACCTCCCCGATCACGCCTACTGGGAAGAGTGGTTCCCGGCGGACTGGGTCTCGGAGATGCGAGAGCAGATCCGGCTCTGGTTTTACTCCCAGCACTTCATGTCCGTAGCGCTCACCGGCCGCGCGCCGTACACCCAGGTGCTCGGCTACGAGAAGATGCTCGACGAGCACGGACACGAGATGCACGGCTCGTGGGGGAACATGATCGAGGCGGAGGAGGCGTTCGCCCGGATGGGCGCGGACGTCATGCGGTGGCAGTTCTGCGCGCAGCCGCCCGATCGGAATCTCCTCTTCGGGTACGGGCCCGCTCACGAGATCAAGCGCAAGCTGCTCACGCTCTGGAACTCGGTCGGGTTCTTCGTCACCTACGCGAACATCGAGGGCTTCCGGCCCGAGTGGGGGACGGAGCCGCCTGCCAAAGCGCCGCTCGACCGCTGGCTCGTCGCGCGCACCGGAGCGTTCGTGGAAGAGGCGACGGAGGCGTACGAGGCGTTCCTGACGGTGGATGTGATTCGGGCCTTCGAGCGCTTCGTCGACGACCTCTCGAACTGGTACATCCGCCGTTCACGCCGCCGCTTCTACTCCTTCGACGAGGGCGCGTTCGGCACACTCTGGCACGCGCTCGTCCAGGGGCTGCGTGTGATCGCCCCAGTAATGCCGTTTTTGGCCGAGCACCTGTGGGACGTGCTCGTGCGCGGCCCGGTGGAAGGGGCGACGGAGTCGGTGCATCTCGCCGGCTGGCCCGAGGCGGGGTCGCCGGATCAGGCGCTCCTCGACGAGGTGGCGGAGACGCGGCGGGTCGTCGAGCTCGGGCGCCAGGCGCGCTCGGCCTCGGGGCTGAAGCTCCGCCAGCCGCTGCGCCGCCTGGTCGTGCAGGGCGCGAGCCTCTCCGACGAGCACGTCGCGGAGGTGCGCGAGGAGCTGCGCGTGAAGGAGGTCGAGCAGGGCGAGGTCGAGGCGGAGGAGCTCGTCGTGCGGCCGAACCTCCCCGTGCTCGGTCCGAAGCTGGGCGGGGAGCTCGGCGCGGTGCGCGCGGCGCTCGCGGCCGGCGAGTTCGAGCGGTCGAACGGCGGCTTCCGGGTCGCCGGGCACGAGCTCGGGCCCGACGAGGTGCTGGTGGAGCGCCGCGGCAAGGAGGGCTGGGAGCTGGTCTCGGAGGACGGCTTGACCGTCGCGCTCGACACGCGCCTCGACGACGAGCTGCTGCTGGAGGGCCGCGTGCTCGACCTGATCCACCGCCTGAACTCGATGCGGCGCGAGGCCGGCCTGGAGCTGACCGACCGGATCGCGGTCACGCTCCCGGCGGGTGACGCAGACCTGCTCGAGCAGCACGGGGAGTGGATCAAGACCGAGGTCCTGGCGGTGACGATCGACGCCGACGGCGGCTCGACCGAACCGCAGATCACGAAGGCCTGAGGGCGCGGCGCCGGGGCCGCAGCGAGCGCAGGCGCCGGCGGGTCGGATGGGTGTGCCTCTAGCCCTGGGCGTCCGCGAGCGCGAGCTCGCGGCGGAGCTCGACCGGGAGGCGGAAGACAACGTCCTCCTCGATCGACGTGAACGGCTCGATCGACTCGACCCCCCTCGCGCGGAACCAGTCGCACACGCGCGTCACGAGCTTCTCCGGCGCGGAGGCCCCCGACGTGATCCCGACGGTCTCGACGCCGTCGAGCCAGGCCTCCTCGATGTCCGTTTCGTCGTCGATCAGGTGCGCGGCGACTCCGCCGGCGCGAGCGACTTCGACGAGCCGGTTCGAGTTGGACGAGTTCCGCGACCCGATCACGAGCAGCAGGTCGGTCTCGGCGAGCAGGTCCTTCACCGCCCACTGCCGGTTGGAGGTCGCGTAGCAGATGTCGTCGCGCTTGGGCGCGCGGATCGCGGGGAACCGCCGGCGCAGCACGGAGATGATCTCGGAGGTCTCGTCGACTGACAGGGTCGTCTGCGTGATGTAGGCGACGCGCTCGGGATCTGTGAACTCCACGCGTTCGGCGTCCTCGACGGTCTGGATCAGGACGATCGCGTCCGGCGCCTCGCCGGTCGTCCCGACGACCTCTTCGTGGCTCTCGTGGCCGATCAGTGCGATCTCGTACCCGTCCGACGCGTACCGGCGCGCCTCGACGTGCACCTTGGTCACGAGCGGGCAGGTGGCGTCGATCGTGCGCAGGGACCGCTGCTCGGCCTCGGCGTGGACGGCCGGGGAGACGCCGTGGGCGGAGAAGACGGTGGTGGCGCCCTCGGGGATCGTGTCGTCGAGCTCCTCGACGAAGATCGCCCCGCGCTCGCGCAGCTGCGCGACCACGTGCTTGTTGTGGACGATCTCCTTGCGCACGTAGACGGGCGCGCCGTAGAGCTCGAGCGCGCGCTCGACGGTCTGCACGGCGCGGTCGACGCCGGCGCAGTAGCCACGGGGCGCGGCGAGCAGCAGCCGCTCGGGGGCGGGGAGGCTGGTGGTGGCCATCCCGGCCAGTGTAGGCGCCTAGGATCCAGCGCCATGCGACGGGTGGCGCTGTACCTGCTGTCCGGGCTCGGCGGGCTGATCCTCGTCGCCTACGTCGGCTTCCAGCTCCTCGGCGGCTTCTACCGGGCGCCGTCGGAGAGCATGGTGCCCACCATCGGAGTCGGCGACCGCTTCGCGGTGCTCGAGCTCGGCACGCCCGGGGTCGGCGACATCGTCGTCCACTACCCGCCGGCGGCGGCGGCCGGCGGCGTCTCGGACAT